>CAZZVG010000235.1:0-7739 GCA_964657295.1 Iningainema sp.
GGTCGATATATTGTAGTAAAAGAGTTGGATGAATCTTTATGCTATTAGAGTTAAGACAATTGAGGATTCAACCGGGACAGCAACTGCTACTTTCGGACGTTAGCTGGCAGCAATTTGAAAATATTTTGACAGAATTGGGAGAACATCGTGCTGCCAGACTTTCTTATAGTCATGGATTTTTAGAAATTATGGTTCCTTTGCCCGAACATGAAAAAGCAAAAGAAATGATTGGCGATTTGGTAAAAATTTTATTAGAGGCACGACAAATTGCGTTTGAGTCGTTGGGTTCGACAACTTTGAAAAATGAACGGATGACTCAGGCAGTCGAACCGGATGCCTGTTTTTACATTCAAAATCAAGCGGCAGTTATCGGAAAAAATCGCCTCAATATGAGTGTCGATCCACCTCCAGATTTAGCTATAGAAATTGATTTAACTTCCCGCACGCAGTTGGACAATTATCAAATTTTGGGAGTACCAGAACTTTGGCGATACGGAAAACAAGGGTTACAAATTAATGTCTTGCAAGGTGGAAAATATGTAGAGTCAAATTTTAGTCCTACGTTTCCAGATATTCCGACGATCATTGAGCTAGTAAATCAATGTGTCCAGCAGAGTCAAGTTTCTGGCAGAACCCAAGCAATTCAAGCTTTTAGAAATTGGATACGGAATAATATTTAATTTTCGCTTAACTCTGCTAATTCTATTGAACTGAGTGTGGCACGAGTTTTTTTTCTAATAATGCTTGTAGGCGTGTTTGAGCTTGGGGTGAAACTTTAAAAGTAATAATTTCTTCTGGTGTTGGACGCTTAATTAAAAAGTCAAGAACTTCTTGATAAACCGAGGGAATATCTGTAGTCTCAGATAGAACTGTCGGCTGAACCTGTGGTAAATTAGCAATGTCTAACAATCGCCAAAGCAATTCGGGTAAGCGATTTTGCAAAGGTTCTAAACGTTGAGCCAGTTCATCAGGAATTTGAATTGTTAATTCTGCCATTGCGATCGCTCCCTTAATCCTATCCGGCTTGTCTCCCAATTATAGCTTTACGACTCTTCCACGCTGTTCAAAACCCTCACAAACTCCCCCCATCAACAACAAGCAAAATCGAAGTTCTCATAAAACTGAGAATAACCCCAACCAAGGATTTGAACGAACGCATAATTAATTTTTGCGTAAGTCCTGTCGAAAACTGGGAAGATCTGGAGCTTTTTTGTTGTCATTATATGTACAATGAGCATATAATCTGAGGATGAAAATTATCCGCTGGGATCTCACGAAGAATGAGAAGCTTCGGTCTGAACGAGGAGTGTCGTTTGAAGCGGTTCTTGCGGCGTTGGAAAGAGGAAACCTTCTTGATGATTACATTCACCCGAATCAAGGCAAGTATCCAAACCAACGTTTACTCGTTGTCTAGATCGAAGGGTATGCGTATCTTGTCCCGTACGTTGAAACCGAGTCAGAACTTTTCTTGAAGACCATTATTCCATCTCGCAAGGCAACCAAGCAGTACCTACTTTAGAGGTGATGAACATGAGTAAACTCGATGACGAAGAGAAGGAAATACTTGAGTCCTTTGAGAAGGGCGAATTGGAATCAGTGGGTGATCCAAACCGTCTTGCTCAGCTTCAAAGGTATGCCAAAGCTACTCTTGCCAAAGATCAGCAAATTACGTTACGGCTTTCGTCGATGGATCTCGATGCGATTCAAGCAAAAGCCATTGAAGAGGGAATTCCATATCAGATCTTTATCTCAAGCATTTTGCATAAGTACATAACTGGAAGACTGATCGAACAACGAGAGTCAACCTGAGTTCGACGCCAATCTAAGCTACTCAACCCAATGCTTAGCACGTTCAACAGCATGAAGCCAGGTGACGAAGTTTGCTAATGCTTGATGTCTTCCGATACCAGGAGAAAACGAATGGTTAATTTGCCGTTGGTGGACTAGTGCTTCATAACTCTCCCAAAATCCCGCAGCAAGTCCAGCTGCAAATGCAATACCCTGGACGGTTGTATCGCGCATTGTTGGACGTTCAACTGGAATTCCCAACGCATCTGCCTGGAACTGCATCAGAAAGTTGTTTTCGCAAGCACCACCGTCAACAGTTAACGAACCAACAGGAGTATGACAGGATGCATTTATTGCTTGCACTACTTCCAAAACCTGGTAGGCGATCGCCTCCAGCACGGCGCGGACTAAATGCTCCCTTTGTGTCCCTGCAGTTATTCCGAAAAAGGCTCCTCTGGCACTCATATCCCAGTGGGGTGCACCCAATCCGCTAAATGCTGGCACAAAATAAACTCCGCCATTGTCTGCCACCTGATTTGCCATGTCTTCTGTTTCAGCGGCAGTTGTGATTATTTTCATTCCATCACGTAACCATTGAATACATGAGCCAGTCGTAAACATACTACCTTCTAAAGCATAGTTTATATCGATGCCGTTTTCAGATGCTTGTGTCCATGCCACTGTAGAAATTAATTTATTTTTGGAGCGTATAATCTCTGACCCAGTATGAGCTACCAAAAAGCTACCAGTACCGTAAGTACATTTCATCGTTCCAGGGCGATCACAACCGTGACCAAACAAAGCTGCTTGCTGATCTCCCAAAATGGCGGTGATGGGAATTTCAACACCTAATAAGGTAGCATCAGTCACTCCGAATGCCCCTAAGCTCGGCTTAATCTTTGGTAAAATATGAGCGGGAATCTTGAATAAATCTAGTAGTGTCTCATCCCACTCACAAGTTGTTAGATTCATCAGCATTGTCCGACTGGCATTGCTATGATCGGTGGCATGAATCCCCCCTGTGAGTTTCCACAGTATCCAGGTATCAATTGTGCCTGCAAGTACGTTGTTGAGGTCAATGTCTGCCAAATTGTCCAAAAGCCACCGGAACTTGGAAGCGGAGAAGTAGGCATCAACCACCAATCCAGTGCGATCATAAATCTCTTGATCTAATCCACGTTCCAGCAATTGATTGCATAAGGGAGCCGTGCGGCGATCCTGCCAGACAATAGCATTGTGAAGTGGTTGTCCGGTTCTTTTGTCCCAAATTAAACAAGTTTCGCGCTGCACTGTCAATCCGATCGCCGCAATTTCACTCTTGTTAATCTGAGCAGTGCCCATCGCGGTTTGCATTACCCAACAAGTATCCTGCCAGATTTCTTGAGGATCATGTTCCACCAATCCCGGCTGAGGGTAATATTGCGTCAGTTCTTTGTAGGCAGAAGATACAATTTTGCCTTCAAAGTTAAACACAAAGGCGCGGTTACCTGTGGTACCTAAGTCAAGTGCCAGAATATACCCTTCTGATGAAGTTGCCGTACCTAATTCTTGCATAGTTGTTGTTAGCAATGCCCTGCGTTTAACCTACCATCAATCGGCGATGCCTATCCGTTCTGGCATGAACAAAGAAAACTGAGCAGTTCAGAGTATTACTCTGTCTACTCAATTTGGTTAAAGAACTCAGCTAAATACTTGTATCAATTATATATAAAAATCTGCCGATTGACTTATGGTGAGCTGAAACTACCCAAAAACAAGATCCCCGACAACTTTTACGAAGTCGGGGATCTATGTCTTCAACTATGGTGATCTGAAACTACTTTGGAAAAACTTGACGACATCACGGATGACTTGTGGTGTTAGTAAACCCGTACCATGAGCAGTGCCGTTAAGAACTACCAACTTATGATTTTGGGAGGGAGAGATGGCGTTAATTTGTTGCGGTCCTGATCCAGCGATGCTGTCGTCGCGGCTGTGGTAGATTAGCAGAGCAGAGTGATTTGACCGCCCAGCTGCCAAAGCATCTAAACCGTTGTAGTTAGCTCCCGGCGATAACAAAACCAAGGCTTTTACCTGCTTTGGGTGTGAGGCTGCGTAGATGAGAGCATTGTTCGCACCGTAAGAGGCTCCTGCCAGCCCGATTGGCAGCAGTTTGGGGAAGCTGGCTACAGCCGCAGCAATATCTTCTTCTGTTTGCCAAGGCGCATTATCACCAGTCTGTCCAGATCCCTGAGTAGAACGCCCAGCACCACGTTGATCAATTGCCAAAACGGTGAAGCCTGACTGTTGAAGTGCTGTCGCCAGGGGTTGCCAGTCTGCTGCTGTTCCGTTACGCTGGTGAAGCAAAACAATCGCACCTTGTGTCTTGCTTGACGGCTGATAGAGATCGCCTACAATAGTCCAGCCATCGCTCGTCTTGAGCTTGACTTCCTCAACTGGCTTCGATGCCATCCTTTGAGCTACTGGTTGTGCTGTTGGGGGAGTTATATGGCTTACTGGTTGTGCCGTGCAGGCGGCTAGGAGTTCTAAGCTGGTAGCTACGGCAATCAGCCAGAGCCGTCGTGCTTGCGTGGTCGGAAAGCCTTGCTGAATCCGAGAACTAATCTTCATGTTGTGTTCGGTTAATAGTTAATAGTTAATTGTTGATTGCAATTAACCATTAACCATCAACAATTAACAAACAACGTCACAGTTGTTGTAGAAATTTATTTTGGATTGAAATCTCGGTTTCTTGGACGCTTATGCTTATATGTTGCGAGTGTTACGCGAGATTCCTGGTTGTTTGTTTTTTCTGCAACCTTACAATCTATGTGATTGATCATTGAATCTGGTGGGATGAGTGCAACTGCATGAGGGACAGGACGAGGCACATGTTTTACCAGAGATTGTCCTTGGTAAACCAAAGATGTACTCTGACCTGAATCAACCATGACCACATCCTGTAATCCAGTTTTAGCTAATGCTGCTCCTAAGGAAACGGAATCCACAGATTCCAGAGAAACACCGATTTGTGGTTGTTGTTCTTGGTTAATACCCCAAAAAGCACGAAAACGCGGGACATCAAAACCATATAACCCATTAAAGGAACTTGCTGGTTGTGGTTGCCCGTTTTTCACCAGCCACGCCGCAGCTACAAAAGCATCGGTAACTTCTGGCATCTCGGCTTGTAGTCCTTCTAAAGTGTTGTGTTTTGCGGGATCGAAGGGAATAAAGCGCACTGCACTGGGGCTAATCAGTACCAGAGGGCGTCCAGCTAATTTGGGAATATCATTGCGATCGCCAGGAATAAATTGATGCGTCACCTGACTCATCACAGGTCCGATCATGAAATTTGAATCTAAGTATTTCATGGAAAAGAAGCCTCCGTCTACCGCCGCTACAGCATTAGTACCACTTCTCGCCAAAATCTCTTTGACTTGATAACGGCTGTTCGCATGAATCGTGATTGGTTTGCCTCCTTTTACCATAACGAGGCTAATTTTGTCAATATTCATGGCAGTTTCTTGGACAGGACTTGTAAAGTCAAAGCCCATTTTCCAGTGCGGTAATTCTGGTCCTCCCCAAGCCTGAGCGATCGCATCTTTGAATTTCGATTGATTAAAGCGAGAAACCGTCAGTAAAGTGTTTGATGCACCTGCAAACCTTTCATCCGCATCATTCATTGTCAATGCCATTTCATACCCAGCATTATAGACTGAGCGTGCGACTCGCTCATCATATTTGCCAGATGGATAAGTAAAGTAGCGGATTGGAGTACCTAACTTTGTTTCGAGAACATTCTTAGAATCTACGGTTTCCTTTTGTAGTTGCTCATCGGAAACTTTCGTTAAATCATCTGGGTGAGTGACACTATAAGATGCAATTGTCACTAGCGGATTGGCTGCCATCTCCCGTAGCTGTTCCCAACTCACACGCTTTTTATCTGTGTTATTACTTGCGTCATCAGTATAAACTGAGAAGAGTCCAGGATAACCATATTTTTTTAGTAAAGGATAAACATACTGATAATGCCCTTCATAACCATCATCAAATGTCAACAGAACTGGTTTTGCTGGTAGCGGTAATCCTGTCTGCAAATGAGTCATTAGCTGGTCAAGACTGATAGGAGTTACACCTTGGTCTTTGATCAACTCGAACTGTTTTTCTAATTCATCAGACGTAAGATCGAAAAATCCTTTTTTTTGCGACAAGATGTCGTGATACCTGAGAATCGGGACTCTTGCCAACTTTGCGCGATCGTTAATGTATGGCCAGGGGCTACGATTTAAGTAAGCCAAAACATAAGGTCCTAGTCCTTCCACAAGATTTTGTATACCTAGATAAGGCTCACTTAGCCAAGTAGATATCTGCACACTAGTGCTGATTAAACGAGATCCTTGGTTATCTTGTCCTGAATTACTGCTACAAGCTTGTCCTGTTGTCGGCACAGGAGAGGTGGCTGAGTTGATGTTAGCAGATTGTGCAGCAGCAAGTTCTGGTAAAAATCCCGATAGAGCACAAAAACCCAAAACAAGGACAGAAAAGATGCTTTGGGGGTAAATATTAGTAAATTTGTCAGCTAGAAAGCGATTTTTAGATATAAAATTCATAATTTTTTCAGAACACGATCAGAGGAGGACCGTTTTTATCACTGAAATCAGGTTGACGCTCATACTTTATTATTTGTTCTTTATCCAGATCCTCAAGAAATTATTAAGAAATTATTAAATTTGTTTAGTGAGGGGATGAAGGGGTAAAGAATAATTTGCATCTTTCCCTCTATCCTCTCCCCCACTAACAGCATAAGTGCTGCTTACATAAAGACATGGAGATGAGGGTCACACTTGAAAGTTTTGCACGTTTTCTCCGTATAAAGAATTGTATTACTTGCAACATAAAGATACATATTTTGTCTTTTAACAGCAGCAAACAGCTTTACCAAAGTGCCAGTGTGTAAATAAGGAATAAAAAATCAGCAGGAATGAAAGACCGACTTTTTTGAGTCAAAATAGAAACGCGAACAAGGATGGAATACTTCTTCAGATAGGACTGTCAGCACCCGTTGATAAATATAAATGACGAATGACTAATGACAAAGAACGATCCTCACAAGAGCAAAATTCAACTTTTGATCGATTAGCAAGTGTCAAAAGAAATTAATAGTATTTTTTCTTGATTTGAAATATTATTTAAAATAGAGAGAGCCTCCACTATAAATTTACAGGGAGCAGGTAAATGGCGGTGATTGCAGTCTTAGACTATGACATGGGAAACTTGCACTCAGTTTGCAAAGGCTTGGAAAAAGCTGGAGCGACTCCCAAAATTACTGATTCTTCAAAGGAATTGCATCGAGCAGATGCAATTGTTTTACCCGGAGTCGGTGCATTTGATCCAGCAGTGCAACACCTGCGAGCGCGTGGTTTAGAAGAACCAATCAAAGAAGCGATCGCATCTGGGAAACCGTTTTTGGGAATTTGCTTGGGATTGCAAATTCTCTTTGAATCCAGTGAGGAAGGTACCAAACCGGGACTGGGAATTATCAAAGGGAAAGTGCGCCGATTTCGTCCAGAACCAGGCATATCCATACCTCACATGGGTTGGAATCAACTTGATATGACTCAACCAAAAAGTATTCTATGGGAGCATTTACCGTCTCAGCCTTGGGTTTATTTCGTCCATTCTTACTATATAGATCCTGCTGATCCACAAGTTTGTGCTGCAACTGTTACACATGGGAACCAAACTGTAACAGCGGCCATAGCTCACAAAAACCTAATGGCAGTCCAGTTCCACCCCGAAAAGTCCTCTAATATCGGATTGCAAATTCTGTCTAACTTTGTGTCTCAAGTTCGCGAAAAAGTTGCTGCCTAATAAATTGGTCTTTATTCCTTGTCTTTAATCCTTTGTAACCAAGGGTGAATGACTAATAAAGAACTCAGAACACATTTGTCAAAACAAAGCTATGTGTTCAC
>CAZZVG010000236.1:0-7732 GCA_964657295.1 Iningainema sp.
TACTGTCTTAACGTCCCACAATTTTAGAATAAAAATTATTCTCCATTCCCTATTTTCATAACCCTGTTGCGAAAATTAAGGATTTGCCAGGTGAAAGGAGAAGTGAAAGCCTCCTAATTGCGAGTTGGGAACTTCCCGAAGTGATCTTTAAGGCAGAAGCCACAGCGAGGACTTTAGGCGTTGTACTCTTACAACCCATATTCCGCACTTCAAGATGTAATATATTGATCTTCAATAGTAATTCCTATACAATATTCAAAATGTAAGTATTAATACTGACGCTCATTAGTTAGTTGTGATTGTTATCTAACTACTATTAGGCAGAGATTGGAAATCTACGTGTATTACAAAACGAAGTGCGGAAAGTGTGTTTACAAACAAGGGAAACAGATCCCGCACACCTACGCCCCAACATTAAAAAATCTTGACTGCACCCAGTTATTTCTATACAGTGATCAGATATGAAAATTACATAAAGAAATTGTGTGTATTCTTTGAGAGCGATGTATTAGTAGTAAACTAGATACAAGATGAATAGTAAAAGCTCATGCTGCTGTAAAAAGTTGGCATAATAAGAGTGTTTTCGCAATCTACCGTTGAACGTTTCTTGCAATTGTTAAGTTTGTTTTGCACTGTAGTCATTTCGGCTGCACAGAATCTGTTCTGCACAATTGTGTATGACAGTCAAAGCAACCTATGAAACATTCCATGTCTCCGTTTTGCTCGAGCGGAAGCTATCTTTAGTATATTGCTTTTTTGACCAGCCAGCTTGAGTCCGGCGACAAAACGTTTTGTTCGTTACTTGTCAAACACTTGTGCAATGATCGACAAAATCTCTCCTTGCTTTTAGGCGATCGCCTAAAAGCGGTAATGCTTGGAATGAGCTTGTGATAAGACATTATTTATTTGACAGCAAAAAACTGGACGACTTCCAATTTGTATGGTAAAAAAATGTGAATCTGTTTTTCGTTCTTCAAGCTGGCGATCGCATAATGTTTCTAACGTAGTTGTGTTTTGTCCACCTCTGATAAAATGTCATAAGTGAGGAAGCGTTCGGCTATGAATTTTTGAATTATTAGCGATAAGTACGTGTAAGTTGTCAAGGTTATATAAAAGTTTATTGAATGTTCACAAAACTTACTTTATTACTGACCGTTGACTGTGGAAATTATATTACCTAGAAAGTAAGTATCAAAATCTGCTAAATTATTTGATTGCTAAGTGTGTACGTTTTATTTCTGATATTCAACGACCTACCATTTGGTCATTTTGTGATTACAGAGTGTAAAAATCAGATAACAAACCATTGCCTATTGTAAAAAATATTCAATTTCTAATTGATGTCCTCAAAAGGGTGACAGCAACTACTGCTGCTGCTAAAGTGAACATAACAGTAAATGTATGTAAGGAAACTTTTTTCTTCCTACTTATTTTTTATTATTATTTTAGATCACCCTCTCAAACGGCTACAGTGGAATCAATTTGATGTTTATTTAAGCTTGTAAGAGGTTAAAATGACAGTGAATTTTCTCAATAGTTTAACACAACCAATTACCTTTCTGACAAAGAAGGTAACAACACGCATTGAGTACATGAAATGTTTTAGGGTAGTTCACCTAAAGCCAAAACAGCTTAACCTGGGAAATGTACTGATTTCTTACAGGATTGAACCATTCTTTTTAAAACCGGGTGAACCTATACCAAACGATCACACTTGGTACTGGGAATGTCGGCAAATCGCACAAACCTTTTTAGATTTTGGCTACTGCGTTGATGTCATCCAATTTCACAATCACAAATTCATTCCTGAAAAAGACTACGCCTTTTTCATTGACATCCGTCATCGGTTGGAATTGCTTGCGCCAATGCTTAATAAAGATTGCATCAAAATATTACATAGCGATACAGCGCATATTTTGTTCCAGAATAGTGCTGAATTTAATAGGCTTCTTGCATTGCAATTAAGGAAGGGTATTATCCTCAGTCCAAAAAGAGTTGAGACACCGAACTTAGCAATTGAGAATGCTGATTGTGCAACTGTTCTAGGAAATGAGTTTACTGTTAATACTTTCAGTTACGCAAAGAAGCCGATTTACCGTGTTCCCATTTCTAGTCCAGAAGTTTATCCCTGGCCTAAAGATAAAGATTTTCAAGCTTGTCGCCAGCGTTTTCTCTGGTTTGGCAGCGGTGGTTTAGTTCACAAAGGATTGGATTTAGTTTTAGATGCTTTTGTGGAAATGCCAGACTACCATTTAACTATTTGTGGACCAATAAATAAAGAACAAGATTTTCAAGAAGCCTTTTATCAGGAACTATATTTGACTCCTAACATTCACACCTTTGGATGGGTCGATATTAGCAGTCCAGAGTTTATAGAAATTGCAAATAGTTGTTTGGGGATCATTTACCCTTCCTGTTCAGAAGGTGGTGGAGGGTGTGTAATCACTTGTATGCACGCTGGTTTAATTCCAATTGTTAGCTATGAATCAAGTGTAGATGTCTATGACGACTTCGGCGTGATTTTAAAAGAATCTTCTATAGAAGAAATAAAGGATACGCTCCAGATGATTGCCAGTCGCTCTGCTTCAGAACTCCAAATTATGGCGAGAAAAGCCTGGGAACACGCAAGAACCAACCACACGAGGGAAAAATTTGCAGAATCATATAAAAATACTGTAAATAAAATCATTACTGATCACACCAAAAAAGACGCATTGCCTCAGATATGGAAAAACAATCAATTGTTAGTAAGTTAAGAGTTGCTTTCGGATCGAAAGTTCGTTCTATCAATGCTAATCTACTTTCTAGCTGGATTTTCTATTTTAAAAGTCAGCCACTAGTTGTTAGCAAAAAATCAGCAATGGTTATTTCTCCTCATCAAGACGATGAAACTCTAGGCTGTGGTGGTCTCATTGCACTCAAGAGATCACTAGGAGTTCCTGTAGAAGTCGTTTTTTTGACTGATGGACGTTATGGAAGACCTAACTGGATTACACCAGAAACGATCATAGATATTCGTCAGCAAGAAGCTGTGAATGCCCTCAATATCTTGGGAGTGGCAGGTTCTGAAGCTCATTTTCTCAATCAAACAGATAACTCTTTGCAGGAGTTGTCTGATGACCAACGGCAATATATAATTGAGCGCTTAGTTCAAAGATTCCTGTCTTTTATGCCAGAGGAAATTTACGTTCCTCATAGAAAAGACATCCATAGCGATCATGAGGCGACTTATAAGTTGGTTCATGAGGCGATCGCTGCATCGGGAATCCAGGTAGATCTCTTACAATATCCAATTTGGATGTTTTGGCAAAATCCACTGTCTTTTAGTTTAAAGTCTGAGGATATAGCTGATGCTTACCGACTAGAAATTGATTCAGTTAAAGACAGAAAGAAACAAGCTATTGAAACCTATCAATCTCAACTTCCTGGTTTAACCAGGGGCTTTGTTGCACGTTTCTTTTTGCCTTATGAGATTTTTTTTAAGAGTTAAAGAAAAATGCATCTATCTAAACAGCTTTTTTCTCGACTTATTCATAAAATCTACTCACTTAACATCGTTGTCAAAGGGTTAAAAGTTAAATTATGAGTGTAATTACATTAACAAAATCCTTCCTCAGGGATTTGCTTCCAACTGCCTTAGTTCGTCAAGTTCAAAGTTTGCTTTTTCTCATCGATACACATCGAATTCGGGGATTTGATTTACATCTCAACCGTCCAGATCGTCGCTTATTAGAAGATAATATCATTCCTTATTTTGTTGAGCGTCGAGAATTTCAGAAAATTCTTTTTGTTGGCTGTGATTGGTACACAAAGCCTTACAAAAAATACTTTAAGAATAAAGAATACTGGACAATAGAAATTGATAAAGATAAAAGAAAATATGGTGCTAAGAACCATATTGTTGATTCTATTGAGAAATTGAGTCACTATGTTAATGGTAATTATTTCGATGTCATATTTTTTACTGGAGTCTTTGGGCACGGATTGAATAGTAGAGAAGCAACCGAAGAGGCAATCAATCAGTGTTTTCAGTGCCTGCGTAAAGGAGGTGTCTTAGTTTTTGGCTGGAATGATATCCCTGAACTTGCACCTTTTCCCGTTATTCAAGAATGTCAAAACTTGAAAAGATTTGACTCCTATTTTTTTGCACCTCTGTCTAGTTCTCAATATGTGGTGCCTGATGAATTGAAGCACACATTTATTTTTTACAAAAAGCCTTAATTATATCAGTCATAATTGATTTGCGAAACTCAACCTTATAGTAGACCTTACTTGACAATACAGGGTGTAAATTAAGTAAGTCAGGTATTACCCCGCTTAAAAAATTGCTAAGATAAAATGGAAAAATTGCTCACAATTGCTATTCCTACATTCAACCGTTCTGAACTTCTTGATAAGCAGTTAACTTGGCTCGCTCAAGCTGTCAAAGGTTTTGAATCTGACTGTGAAATATTTATATCTGATAATTGTTCAACTGATAATACCGAAGTCGTTGTTAAAAACTGGCAAAAGACTCTCAACAATATTACAATAAGATACAGAAAAAATCCCAAAAATATTGGTTTGATGAGAAATTTTGCGGCTTGTACACAAGTAGCAAAAAGCGAATATGTCTGGGTAATTGCTGACGATCATCATATTCAGAACAGAACTCTTGCTTACGTAGTACAAAATCTGAAAGACTATCCCAATTTATCGTTATTAGCCCTCAATTTTTCTATTCGTTCTATTGCAACTCAGGAAATAGTGACTGAACGTGTCTTTGAAATTGAAAATGAAGAAATAAGAGCAGATGGTAAAGCAGTTATTGAACAGTCTTTAGCAGCTGACTATATTTTAGGATTAATGAGTGGGATGGTGTACAAAACAGAAGCCATAAAACTAGCTCTACAAAAATGGCCATCCAGTCTCGATAACGCCGAGGGACAAATATATTGGACTGCATTTTGTGCCACTCAAGGAAGTGTAAAGATGACGAAGGATATTTATATAGAATATCCCTCTCCAATGTTCTTCCAAACTAAACCTAAGGAATGGTTCAGGAGACATTATGCTGAATTACCTGAAGTTTATACAAAACTGATTGAAATAGGATATAGTCAAAAAATTTGCAGAGAATTAATTCTCAAGCACTTCCATCAAAAAAATAATTGGAAAGTTGTTTTAGGTGCCATAAAAAGATGGCCTGTCTTCGCAATAATGACAATGCTTCGTTATTTTAGTTTGGTTGGCGTATCCGCTTGGGAAACGACTTTCACAGGCAAGAAGTTACAACCTCTTAGGTAGAAACCAATACGGTTCAGATAAGACGTTGACTCGTGAAGGCAGGCAGGGGAAGCAGGGGGGGCTTTGAACTAATTGTTCGTTAACTCTTTCCTCCCCTGCTTCCCACTAGCGAACCTGCCTGCCTCAACGAATAAATGCCTTAACTGAACGGTATTGGGGCAGGTTTTACAGATTGATTTTAAAGTAAAATTGGCGTTGCTGAATGAAAGTCTCACGCAAAGGCGAGCCAGCGCTACAGGCGGAGAGAAGTTGCAAGGAGGGTTTCCCTCCCTTGCAAACTTCGGGGTTTCCCACGCTCAGGTGACTGGTGTCGCAAAGAAAAAGGTAAATTCAGACTCGGATTCAGCAACGCTAAATTCTTTCTTGTGCCTACAGCAAGATGAATCACTGTCTGTGGAAAGGGATTTTGCAAAGATCTGATAATATTACTAGCGCTTTAGAAGATTTATCGTTAAATTGAAAATATTATTGAACTACCTCTTCATTTCAACCCACTTTCTTTCCCAATGAATTGTTTTTCTCCGAAAACACCTAATCCTTATGCAGAAATATTACTGCAAACTCAACTTGGTCAATTATGCGGATCTAAACAGTTATTTCGCGATCGCTACAAAATTCTGCAAGTTTTGGGCAGAGGTGGTTTTGGTGTGACATTCTTAGCCCAGGATTTTGTATTGCCAGGAACTCCACTATGTGTGATCAAACAGCTTTGTCTTAAGGCGGCAAGTGCAAGAAGTTGGGAAAGTGCACGCGATCGCTTTCAAAAAGAAGCAAAAATTTTGGGACAATTGGGTAATCATTCTCAAATTCCCATGCTTTTAGAGTACTTCGGAGCTAAAGGAGACTTTTTTCTCGTTCAAGAATATGTGCGCGGTTCAACTTTATCACAGGAAGTCAAGCAAACTGGTCCAAAAAGTGAAGCCGCAGTTAAACAATTTTTACGAGAACTGCTATCAGTATTACAATACGTTCATAAAAATCGTGTTATTCATCGAGATATTAAGCCTCAGAACTTATTGCGGTGTGAAGATGATGGCCGATTGGTACTGATTGATTTCGGTGCTGTTAAAGAGAAAGTGCTGCTGGCGAGTGACACAATGGAAACAACTGCTAGCACCAATTTTGTAGGAACATTAGGATTTGCACCACCAGAACAGTTTTCTCTGCGTCCAGTATATGCCAGCGATATTTATGCAGTCGGAGCAACGTGTCTTTATCTATTGACTGGAAAGACATTGATGGAATTGGACTGTGACTCAAAGACAGGTGATATTTCTTGGCAAAAAGAGGTAGATATCAGTCATTATTTTGCTCAAATTTTAGGCAAAATGCTGAAAACATCCTTGGATGATCGCTTCAAGTCAGTTGATGATGTCATGTGGGCTTTGGGCATAGAATCGAATTTGCCTAGTTTGGCTAACTGTTTAAGCAATAAACGCCTTAAAGACGAAACGAAAACTAGTGAGAAGATATCCCAAAATTATTTGCCACCAGTGACACGAGCTGCTAACAGCATTAGAGAATGGAAAGCAAAAAAATCAAGGAATAGCACTCTACCACCTAGATAAACAGAGCTTGTTGTGTCAGAGCATTCCATCATCGGGCAACCAATCTTCGTCTAATATTTGTTGCATTGTCCATTCACAGGAAGTAGGAAAGATTTCTAGTTTGATCCCTGTTTCTTGACTGGCAATCTTCGTTGCGTCTTGGTAGGTTTCAGGAAAGATGTCTGGCAAATAATTCTTAAGGCTGGGGCTGTCTTGAAGGGTTTTGCGGATTCGGATGCGATGCTCTGTAATGGAACCTCTCCAGCTACCGGAACGGTGCTGAGGTTGGTACTTCCACTTGAGTAGATGCAAGAGGACAACTCTCAGGTTACTTTCGATTGACCGCTTTTCGCTCCGACCCATATCTTCTATTTCTGCAATCAAATTCTCTAAGTCGAGTTGATCAAAAGCCTGTTTGCAGAGGTGCAGAGCTGTTTGTTCTAACCAACGGTAGTAGTCTTGCTCGTATAGGTTAGGAAGGGAATCTAAATGCCTTTTCAAGGGGTTGGTCATGGCTTGGTAGGAAGTCCTCTATATGCTTGTTCTTTGGTATCGTCGCATTCCCTCTAGCGTTGCCTGCTCATTTTCATCTAACCCATCCGCATAGGCATCATTGATGCTCTGAAGTAGCTTTTGACTGTGATAGCGGCGTAGATAATCCTCAAGCGCTAACGAGAATAAATCACTGGGGGAAATTTGCATTTCCTGCGCCAGATTAGAAGCTTGTTCATAGAGGGAATCGGGAATTAAGATCTCTTGAATCATCGTTGTCAAGGTTTGTGAACCAATCGCGTAGGTACTTCTAGCTTACTTAAGCAATCGCTCCGCCTTCAATTGCTTGACTATAACTATAGCGCTTTTCATCATCCCTCATCCACCTACCATGCTCAAACGCCTTC
>CAZZVG010000237.1:0-7714 GCA_964657295.1 Iningainema sp.
ACAAGACGTTTGCTCTTATGAAAGTCCTGTTTTCTGCTTTTAACTACTGTTGATTCAGGGGGTGGGCGTTTCAAACAGTGTTAACTGCTTAGGTTCCTCAGGCAGATAGCTTGCTTCCATTGACACTCACCTTGCCTAAAGGCAAGGGTATTCTGTAAGAGGTTCAGCCATATCTCTCACATATCCGACTGCCGGAATTTCCCACATGCGGAGTGGTAATTCTCGTAGGCGGGTGAGGGTACTCCACCCATTATAGATCAGCGGGCGCGTGGGTACCCGCGACGGCATGACTTTCCCGCAGTACACAGGTAGGGTCGTAAAAATTGACCAGTTTGGTTCTATTATAGCTATAGCAAAAAAATCGCGATTTTTGATGGGGAATAAATTCCCGCATGAGCTTACCCCATGTCTAAAGCCAGGGGCTTGATCTCTATGATTTTCGGTCAAAAGCTACCCATTCTGGAGCAGAAGCGGCAGAGCACCCGTTGCTCATTACAGAAACACCGACTTCGTACTCCCCTGCCTTCACGAAAAAATCAAATTTTTGGCTAGTGTTTCACAGAAACAGAAGTTAATACAAAATTGCCGTATTTATTTCCGGGGATTGGCTTAACAGATGTTTTGGGAATCATCTAACTATTTTTCCACAGCTTGTTGCAGTGCAAATCGTTGCTGTTTTGCATATGGTACATAAGTACTATTAGAATTCGAGACTCCATTTGCCACAACTCCAATTAAGTTTAACTTACTGAGCATAGCTGTCGCTTGTGTCAGTTGACCTCGAGTTACCCTACCAATACTTGCCACCAGCACTACGCTACGACAATACGACCCTGTGAGCATAGCATCAACCAAGCCGATGACTGGAGGAGCATCGACAATCACCAAATCATAGTTATCCTCAAAACCAGCGATTAACTGCCCCATACGAGGGGAACTTAACAGATGAGCTGGGTCAGCAGGCTGTGGTCCGGCAGTTAAAATATCGATATATGATGAGCCTGAAGATTGAATGCTCATCTGGTTGGGAAGATTGATATCACTAGCGAGTATAGTTGAAAGCCCCTGTTCATTAGGAAGATTCAGTTGTTTGTGCACGCTAGGTTCGCGTAAGTTGGCATCAATCAGCAGTACTCGTTTGTGTAAACGAGCAGCACTCATTGCTAAACCCAATGCCATTGCTGACTTACCATCATCTGGCAATGCTGAAGTCACCATCAAAGATTTCAGCGCAGAAACAGAATTGAGAAGCTCAATATTCTTATAAATCAGATCCAGCGATTCCCACCGTGGAGGAGATTGCAGGACTTGAATTGTCCAAGGAGAAAGCACTTCTGGCTTACCAAAAGGCAACTTGATCATTGGTTCTCTGGGTTTGCCAACTGGCAATTTGGGAGTCGCTCCTAATAGTGGTAAAGAAGACTGCTTCTCCAACTCAGCAGTGGTATGAACTGAATCATCAGACGCTTCTCGAACAAAGGCAGCAACGCCTCCCAACATTAGCCCAACAACCGCACCCAACAACAGGTTCTGTTTAATATCGGGACCTAAATATGTCCCTAGTTGGGGTTCTTCCTCAACCTGCCAGTTGTACCCGCCTTTAGCCAGTTCCTGGCGCAATATTTGCTCGTTCTTCTTTAACTCCTGTAACCTCAGATTACCTTGATCCACCTGTGGTTTTAAGCGACTGTACTCAGCTAACAAAGCTGGGTATCGTTTGAGTTCGTTGCGGTAATCTTGCTCTTTCTTTGCCAGTACTTGATCGCGAGCTATTAAAGCACGTAGATTGGTGTCCGTTTCTACAAGCTGAGCAGAAAGGGTGAGGTCAATTTGGCTTTTTTGTCCTTGTTGTAGGAGAGACTGTCCTTGATTGTTTAATTCAGCAGCCTCAGGACCTAAAGTCCGCTGTTGCTCTTGCTGCAACAATTGCTTCTGTCTTTGAAGTTGGTCGAGCAGCTTTTGTACGGTAGGATGTTCATCAGTTAAACTTAAACGGGCTTGTGCTAAAAGCAGTTCTGTTTTTTGGATTTCATTGAGTAAACTTTGGTAGCGACTGGATTGCGTTAGACGAGCTGCCACCAAAGCCGTCTTTGGATCGCTTTGAAGTTGTTGCTTTAATGAGTTGTAGCGAGCTACAGCCTCCTCATATTGAGAACGAGTTGCACGTCGATCTTGCACAATAGCAGTTAACTGTTGCTCTAGATCTCTTGCCTGTGAGTCTGGATCGATGACATTCTGTGATCTGCGAAACCGTTGTAGGTTTTGCTCAGCCTTATTAACATCATCATTTGCTCCTGTTAACTGCTCTGTAACAACAAAAAGACCTTTTTTGATCCGCTCACTCTGCTGTTGGGTGTTGTCAGCCAAATAAACTTGCCGAATTGCATCTAAAACTCTGAGTGTCTTTTTGGGGTCTTTGTCAGTATCATCCACTTGAAATATTTTAGTGGATACACCATCTTCTTTGGTCCTGATCTGAGTCAACACCAAAGACTGTTTCAGCTTACCCACCGTCATATCTGGATATTCAGACTTCAGTTTATTAACTGCTTGTTGCAAAATACGAGAACTCTGCATCACATTGAGTAGCGTGGCAGTGTCTATTTGAACATTAGGATCTGTAAACTGAGTTTCTGTCCCAGATCCTTCTTTCTTGCCTTGATAATTAGGTTCTACGAGCAACTGCATGGAGCTTTTGTAGGTGGCAGGCGTTTTTTTACCTATGAAGCCTCCCACCGCACTACAAAGTAAAAATACTACTAAAAACCAAGGGAATCTGCGTATTAATACCGCAAACAGTTGCCCGTAACCCGGTTCATCAGCTTCAACAACTGGATTTACATGGGGACTTAGACTGCTTCGCATCACGTTTGCTATCCTTCAGCTAACAATTCAAATGAATAATTAATGTATGGTACAAGTTTAGTTAATAACTTGTTCAACTTTACTAAAGAATGCACCTTCAGAAAAATTGTTGATTGCATGATTACGAATATTTTCGTAATCCCAATAGATCTCCCTGGCTTCTAGTAGTGCCGCTAGTACGGAATCGGGCGTTTGTCTTTTAAAAAACACCCCTGTTTTACCAGGAATCTGAGTATCCAATACTCCACCAGCTCCATAAGCAAGAACTGGCGTTCCACTAGCATTTGCCTCTACCGGAACTAATCCGTAATCCTCTAGAGCTGCAACTATAACAGACTTAGCTTTTGAAAACAACTGAGTGCGTTGGGTATCAGTTACATGTCCCACAAACTCAATATTGTCCAAAGCCTTGGACTTTAAACGCTCTCGCTCCGGTCCGTCTCCTGAAATCAACAATCGCCACCCCAACCAATTAAAAGCTTCAACTATGATATCAAGGCGCTTGTAGCTAATCATCCGAGCCGAGGCAAGATAATAATCATCTTTTTTATCTGTATAAATAAATTTGTCTGTATCAATTGGATAGTTAATAACAATTGCTTTTTTGCCGTAAATACTTTTTATACGTTTAGCAACAACGCTAGAATTAGCAATGTAAAGGTCAGGTTCCTGTGCATACGTTAGGTCTACCTTTCTCATTACCTGAAATACTTGTTCGATTAACGGAGCAAAATATCGATAGTCTCCGTACTCACGCAAATAAGTTTCTGTATCCCATAAAAAACGGGTGACATTATGACAAAAACAAACGTGACGAGCAGATGATTTTTTTTTCACTGCTTTAGCAAAGCTGGTACTGCTACTAATAATCAGGTCGTAATCTTGCAAATCCAAGGAACGGAAGGCAGGAAAATACAAGGGAGCCATTAACCTAAAATACTTTGCTGCACCCGGAATATTTTGCAGAAAAGTTGTGTTGATCACACGATCGCCAAAGTCAATCGTTTGTTCGCGATCGTATAAAGAAGTGAAGATATCTGCTTCGGGGTAGCGCTTACAGAGTAATTCAAAAACACGCTCTGCCCCTCCTCGTTGAGTTAAATAATCATGGACAAGAGCAATCTTCATAAACATTCATAAAATTTAACTTAAACTTTATACACCCATAAACCATAGTTATCGATTTGCCTGTTAATTAAGTTTGGTAATTGACATGATGGTGATTTTTTTCCCAATTATACTAATCATAAATCATTCATCATCATAAACGGTTATTTAATAATTAATATTAGGATTTTTTATGATAATTTTATATTTATCATATGATATCTACATAAAATGTCTGTAGATTTGCTTAGGAAATCAATTTAAAGACGACAGTAGAAAACGATTTCTTTATAAGAGCTACATTCAAAGTTTTTGAAATAGAGCGCAAGCCTAGCGAGCGTGCTACTCATAAATATTCGCGCTCTACTGTCTCTCAAATTAAGACTCTATCCAACAACTGCAAGAGTCTTTTCTGTAGAAAAATAAGCATTCTGCTCAGAGCGTAGTTTGTCACAGAGTCTGCCTACGGGCAATTCCACGTCATCGTAAGTGATGACTTGGTCCTTAGAAACATCCCGCTTCAAGCGACAACCTTCGGCTAAACCCATTGGTAATAAATTTTGCTCTGACACAATATTGGAGTTTTCACATTGCCCATAGGTCTTGTAATAACCGATCGCATCAATGATTTCTCCTGCTTTGATGTCAATTTTAGCAGTAGTGACGACATCAACGAGAGGACCGCCCAAGGGTGTTAAGACATAATCTTGGAACAGAACGACTCGAGCGACTGAGATTGGCACCTCAAAGTGACAAAGGTGATAAGGAGTGTAGAAGCTGTATAGAGGTCCTTCTCCTAACTTGTACAAGTTGAGGTAGTGACGCTGCTTGGGATCGTCATGAGTAGCGAATACAAACACCCCAGGTCCTGGTTTTGCACCAACAACATAATCAACAATACCGCCCCATTCTTTTAGCTGAGCGACATCATACATCTTGGTCATCTCATCGACATGACCGCTAAAGTCATATCCAAGCATACCCCTTTTCGCAACTTTCATCCCTGTGGCGTTGGCAACGATCGCCTGCTCGAAGGAAATTTTCGAGCCATCAGCAAAGCTCGTTACCATATGTGGTTTCTGACCCCATCTTTTGGCAAATGCTTCCTGGGTCGTGGGATTCCGATATGGGTCCTGTAGACCTTTTATATTACCACAGATTAACGGAGTTAAACCAATACTTTTCACAAAACGGTAAAGATTCATTTGCACCCCTGGCTGATCGCCATCGCAGGCGGTTAAGATGACACCTGCTTTCTGGGCGTATACCTTAAGGATCGGACCAATAGTACCGTCAAGTTCAGCATTCATCATAATGACGTGCTTGCCATTGGCGATAGCGGACATCACCAAATGAGCGCCGAACTCTACCGCGCCTGTCACTTCAATCAGTGCATCGATTCCATTAGCGTGGCACAGTAACAAAGCATCTTCAGTAACAGCGAAGCCGTCGCGGGCGATCGCATCTTCTAAATCACTAACTGTGGAGACAACTTGACAATCCTCAATTCCAGCTTCTGAATAAGCAAGCTTAGCTGCCTCAACATTACGGTTAGAGATAGCAACTAATTCCATACCAGGAACTGAGTTGATAATTTGATTGGCAATTCCCCGACCCATAAAGCCAGCACCAATCATGCCCACTTTGATCGGATTTCCCGCTTCAGCACGAGCTTGTAAAGCACGATCAACAATAATCATTAAATTCAACTCCTCTACAATCGCTCTGTCTTTTTCTTTACATCGATGCTAACCGACGTGAAAGCTCTTTTTCACTTGTTGCCAAGTCATTTAGCGGGTTTTTCTTACCGTATCTTTGTATAATCTGTAGCACAGAATTTCTGTAAGATTCGGCAAATTTTTCTTTAGTATGATTGGCTCTGGCATATTCCCATGCCTTATGAGCCATCATTTCAAGTTCTTCAGGAGGTAGATTAGAAATCCTTTTAACTGTTGCTTTAATTTCTTCAATCGAACAGTTCTTTAAAATTACACCGAAATCGTGAACATTTGCACCAGACTCATAACTGATAATCGGAACCAATCCGGCTTGCAAGCTAGTTATGACTGCTCCCGCCTGTCCCTCACAAGCGGAAGGATAAACAAGTCCCAAAGAGTTTTTGGTGATCTCTATAAAGTCAGGGCTGCTCAAATCGATCCACCCATAAGTATGAATATTGGGTGTTTGATACAGTTCTTGATAGTAAACTTCCTCAAATTCTTTGTTACTACTTATCGGTCCGCAAACTGTCAAATGGTATTCCGGCATTTGAGCAAAAGCTTCTAGAACTAAATCTAATCCTTTCAGAACTAGAGCACCGCTCCCTAACCAGATAAATCGCTTCCTCACAGCTTCAAAGTCTTTATCATCATGCCAGGGATAGGTATATGATGAAGAAATTGGAATGGGATACATTGGCTTATTGGCGTACCTGAAAGTACCAATGGTAAAATCGTTCCCCAGAACCGTAGCGCAATCAGCATACTCAATGCCCAAATTAGGAACTTCATAACGTTGCGGACGTAAAGTAATGCCTTTGCGCTGTTGCAGTTCTAGAAGTCGGCGACATTCAGCAACATTGCGGAACATCATATGAGCGATATCAACATGGAGAATTTTTACACAATCTTTATTGAGCAATGGTGAAAGTGCTTCTAATCGATCGCGGATATCGATGAAAAAATCGTAATTCTTTTGAGGAACGAATTTATCATTGTGGAACTGGATAACATCAACGTTATATCCCAGATCCAAAAAGGTTTGCGCGATGAGCAAACATTCCCAATTCCAACTTTGATCGTTAGGAATAGGTTCACCTGGTTTTAACAAAAAAGGCTCAATACGGTAAGACAGGAGCATATTCCCCTGTAAAGGCTGTTGAGTTTCCAGAGAAACAACCTTTAACTTGCTGAGATAGTAGATGCGAGCTTTTACTCTGTTCGATAATAAAGAGATAAAGTCGCTGACGCCAGTTAGAACGTTACCAATCATTTGCACTCTCCTGGGGCAATAAAATCTTGCGCTAATTTTTTATTACCAATAGTCTACCGAGGATATGTACCCCCAACCGTCATCATTCTCATCAAAGGCCAATTTAGGTCTTTTTCCGATATTTCCGTCACCTCCAACGGCCATGCAATATTAAAAAAGGAGTCGTCATAGCGTAGACCCCTCTCGTAACCAGGGGTGTAGAATTCGCCTACTTGATACATGACCTCCGCATTGTCACTGAGTGCTTGATATCCG
Organism: Iningainema sp.; assembly: GCA_964657295.1. GTDB lineage: Bacteria > Cyanobacteriota > Cyanobacteriia > Cyanobacteriales > Nostocaceae > Rhizonema. Next base: position 7,219 of record CAZZVG010000237.1, read on the forward strand.
TGGGCAAACATTTCCGGAATATATAAGGCACGACGGTTGTCTGCAGTAAGTTCCAAGCCGATGTGAGACAAGAAGGTAGGAGACTCAGGACGCATATCAATAATTACGTCGTAGATAGCACCTTTAGTACAGCGAACTAATTTCGTTTCTGCAGCTGGAGGAATTTGATAGTGCATTCCCCGCATAGTCCCTTTTTTATAGTTGAAAGAGACATTACATTGGGCAACGACTGGCTTTAAACCATGTGCCTCAAATTCTTGAGCGCAGAAAGTACGCGCAAAAAAACCACGGTGGTCATGCTTTTCTTCTAAGTCAATAATGTATGCGTCTTTGAGTTCAGTTTCAGTAAAAATCATGGGGATCTCAAGTTAAACTTCTTTTTTTACACGAGCAACTTGGTAGTTTACGCAAACGAGCAGGACTTGTTTTGATAGTCTTGTCTCCTTATTCTAAATAAGGAGGCGATGTGTGAAGGTAGGTGTTAGGCAGGTAAACA
>CAZZVG010000238.1:0-7697 GCA_964657295.1 Iningainema sp.
AACCCTCCTGCAGGGCTGTCTCACCCTTCGCCCCTACGTCATTTCTGGAGATGTCTACTAGTTTTTTTCGTAGTTACCTACCTTACCCTCAACTTTTGAGCATATTTTTTCTTCATTAAGCCACCAATTCCCATCGCCATCACCGAGCCGAGGATCGTGACAGGTTCAGGTACTGGTACTGATCTTGGGGCGAAGGACACACCGCGAAGCACTTCACCGTATTTGGCGTTGTCAATGACGTTGAACTGCTCACTTGCCGCCTGCACTGCTGTAGTGTCAGAGAGAGTGTCAGTGATTGCAACCAATTTGTTCGGATCAGCTCCTTGATCTGTTGCGTTACTGATAGTTGAGGTTACTGCGTAGAGACTCACAGTCCCGTCACTGTTAACTTTTCCAGTGAGGTTGCGCAGCCCTTCAGTAGCAGTACTGTAAGTGTTTCCGGTAACGGGGTCAACTACAGTGTAGCTATTACCCAGCTGGAGTCCACCCTGAAGGACGTAATCCTGAACCCAAGTGCCATTACTTCCCAAACTCCACTTTTGAAGTCCGCCATAAACGTTACCGGCTGCGATGCCGCCAGCCGTAGTCGTTGCATCGTTGCCTTCGTCGGCAACGTACAGCGTATTCGGATTAGCAAACCAGATCCCGAAGGGATTATTTTGAACACCCGCAACCGGTGACTTAGCAAGGTTTGTGGCAAATCCGGGCAGGATGGAGATTGGCGTGTTCGCGGCGTTGGCTGGATTCGGCAAGGTGCCTGCTTGACCGACTTGGTAAACGGTGTTAATTCCGTTACTACCGCTCCCTTTCGTTGTGTATAAGGTGTTGTTGTAAATAGTCTCGCCCCGGAAATTGTTGTCCTTGGGAGTCTTATCCGTCCCCATCGGATAACCATTCTGAGTGATATTGTAAGTACCTACCGGAGTCGTGGGAGTTGACGCAGTCGCTTTCTGACCGGGAGTGACAATTTGCACGCCTGTCGCGTTGCTGACAGCCGTCGATCCGTTTCCATTACCACCGTTACCCACTGTGTAGTATACTCCGTTCGGAGCCAGTATTGCCGAACGACCATTATTGCCTGGGTATGCGTTGGTTGTGGTTACCTGGAGGGAATTATCATAGTTGAGTTGTCCAACTGCCCTGTAGGTGGGAGTTGTTGTTACGGGGTTGCCCGGTTCGATAATGCCCGGTGTGTTGGAGTTTGACACGTCGAGCTGGTTGATCCCAGTGCTGTAACCCATAAACGTCACTCCGGTGCCGTCGGGTGTGAGGTTCAACGACAGTTCCGATTTCGACGGGAAGCTGGTGGTAATGACGGTAGGATCGATAGACACCGTACCCGCATTCTGACCAGATGTGGTAATCTGGTCAATAAAAATTGGCGACGTGACGCCGAAGCTGGCATCAACGCTTTCGTTATTGAAAACATTTGGATAGAGTCCGTTGTTCGTCGCCTTACCGCCGCCTGGAAGCGTCTGCCCCGGTATAACGGTGGTCGCAGTACCCTGATAAACGCTACGCGATACAACCAGATCGTTTGGATCAAACGTTAAACTTGCAGCGTCAGCAGGAGACGCGACACAGGACAACACTGTGGCGATCGCCACAGTACCCATACCTGAAGTCAAGACTTGAGATGACGCTAATTTTCTTAAGCATCGCTTCTTTACACGATGTAGCAGCAATTTGTTATTCTCCTTATTCATTAGGCCGAAATCGTTGAAAGTATATGCTTCCCCTGAGTAGTCGAAACGTACAAACTCAGTTTTCCTGTCTGTGTACTGGTGTCAATTTATGACCGTATTTTCACCTTTCCCCAGACGTTCTAGCAATTCAATGCACCAACCTAGCACCTCAATTTTGAATACACTAAAAGTTCAAATCTTGATACTAATTTCGCCACCATGAAATTTTAGTGACCGGAGTAATTATTATTACTATTGCTTAACTAAAGAGTACTAGACTTCTGCGTATCTGCATCAATGTCATTGCTTATCTTCATTAAAACTTTATTTCGACAATTAAAGAAATTTTCTATACACAAAAAGTAACTTTTTATGCATAGGATTCTCAAAAAATTCCCAAAAAAATGTATTTAAAAATACAGCAAATTACACAATAGGTCAGAGAATGGAAACTAGACATTAGATAAATCAGAGATAGTAAAGTTGTTGTGGCAAATACTGTAGATAAACTCGCAACCGACTGTTGCATCCAGTGCCACCGTTGTCGCGACTAGCGATATAAGTTAGCGAGTCTTTGTGGTCTTTCCTGACAAGGTGTTCACTCTCTAACACCTGGAGATAATGGTTAAAAGCTCGCCAAACCTGACTTAGAACAACTGTTTACAATCTTTTCATACAATTCCACCATGAATTTATCTCTTCTTCACCTACGAGTGTAAATTACAAGCGTAAGATATACGTATATACAGACAATAACTAACTTAAACTCTATAAATCAACAAATGCAACACCTCTAGAAATATCTAGAGGTGTTTCAGCATTTTTATGGATATTTGTAGCTGCTTATCAACCAACTGCTGACAAAAATCAAGCATTCAGCCTGATAATTATATATACGGATAGACAATGAGAACGCTCATACTCTCTTCATCAGCTTTCGTAATCCTTACTGATGTTAAAACTGGCGGAACAGAGGAGTATGGAAAGAAAATTCACCATTAGAATTTTAAATTTATGGCACAGTCTCATCCAGCAGACAAAGATGGCTTTCTTTATCCTCGGACTCGCTACCAAGGTCAAGTTAAGCCAGAGAACTTAGTCTTTAATGCTAATCTCCAAGAATTTGCTCAAAAAGTTAGTTACATTACTGCTTTTGAAACTAGAGGGAAACTCTCTCCTGTTGAAGCATACGAGCAGATTAAGAATCTATGGGATCAATTGAAATATAGTAAAAACGGATTGGGAATTGATCCAAACGATGAATATAATATTGATAGTTGAATCCCAGCTAAATAAGGAAACGGAAAATAAGCGTTAGTTATCAATGTGTAATCAGACGCGCAGTCTTCTTAATGAGCAATCCCCTCTTGACTTAAGAGTTCTGATGCCACCAAACCTTTTTGAATCGCTAAGACTGCTGCTTGAGTGCGATCGCGTACCTCTAGTTTTTGCAATATAGCATGGACATGAACCCGCACTGTACCGGGGGCTATGTAGAGAATTTTCGCAATTTCTTGATTGCTTTTCCCAGCAGCCACCAGCGCCAGAATTTCTTGCTCGCGCTTCGTCAAAGAGTTTTCAGACTGTTCATTAGTGGATATTGGCAACACTGATGTGCGGTTGTCCTCAAAAGCCGCACGAATTTCATAAGTGGCTTTTCGATCCCACCAAGAAGCCCCTGCCACGACAGATCGCAGTGCTAATATCAAAGACTCCGGAGGGATTCCCTTAAGACAGTAACCTTGTGCCCCTGCCTCAAGTAACCGTAAAATCACTGCTTTTTCCGAACGGGATGTTAAAACTAAAATCGGTAAGTTTGGCTGCTGCTGTTTAATTTGACGACAAGCTTCAATGCCACCAATGCCAGGTAACCCGATGTCTAACAAAACTAAATCCAGGGAATAGCGGTTTGCCAATTCTACCGCTTGTTCGCCATCTTCCGCTTCTGCAACAATTTCTAAATCCGCCTCCTGTTGCAACCGCATCTTCAAACCGAGGCGAAACAGTTCATCATCTTCAACAAGCAAGATTTTTAACGTTACCCCTGGTTTCATTTTAAAATTCTTTACTCAAGTAAGCTGTTCTCTACTTTTAATTATACTTCTGCTTGAGCTTTCTTTGGAATGTAGACAAACTTGTCTCACATTGTCTGGAATCTTGCCATCAAGGAATTCTCGCATTGTGCAGTAGGTAAGTGCAATACAAATCTAGTCCCCATTCCCTATGTTCAAAATAGGTAAGCGAAATGCGAAGATTGCACCGTGGGGAATGCGATTCTCTGCCCAAATTGTACCTCCGTGTGCTTCCACAATCTGACGAGTCAAGTACAACCCCAACCCTGTACCTTTGGCTTGACGATCGCTATGTCCTTGGTAAAATCGCTCAAATAAGTGTGGCAATTCTTCCAGCGTGAAGCCTGCTCCAGTATCGATCACTTTAGCAACTTGATAAGAAGATCCTGGCTCCAATACCACTTCTATTTTACCACCACGAGGAGTGTGGTTAATGGCATTTGTCAAGAGATTGTTAAAAACTCGTTGCAATTGGAAGGCATCTCCCTCAACCCAAAGAAACTGATGAAAGTCTGATACACCGTAGTTCACTGAAATGTAGACACGACGACTTAAAGCCAGTTCAGTCAGCGTAGTTGCCACTTCCTCTGCGATCGCACTAATATCCACACGTGTCTTTTTTAGTTTTAACCCCTTAATATCATTGCGATAAACATCTAGAACAGTTTCCACCATCTGCACACTCGTTTGGTGACTACGAATCATCATCGCCAAAACTTTCTTTTGGGCAGGTTGAACAGAACCAAAATTTTCTCTCTCAAACGCCTGTAAAGTTTCAATTGCCCCCAAAAGAGGAGTTTTCAGATCGTGAGTTAGGGTAGAGGCAAAGTCTTCTCGCACGCTGGCTAACTTCTCTTGTGCCTGAAGTTTCGCTTCCTGTTGCATCAGTGCTTGTTGGTATATCCGGTTGCGATCGCACAGAACATCTGTCACAACTAGTGCTAAAATGGCAATCAATCGACTGGCAATTGTTGAAGCTCTCTCCACGTAGATGCCTGGAACCCACACGTTCATGATTGTCAGAACACAAGCAAGTACCGTAATTCGTAGCGTGGCCATTCGACTCAACCGCGCATTTGCCAGTATAATGGGACCAATGTAAAGATAACCAAATACATAATCTGGTGGAGTTGAGTACTCTAATAAAACCACAACTGCAAACATTCCAATAATTAACCAAAATGTTTTCAACCGTGGGTTGTTAAAGTCGTTAAATTTCAGAGGCAACATTTGAATAATACATATATTAGCAGTAAAGCCATGTGAATGGAATGTGCCCTTGGGTTTAATTACTCTTGACATTTGAGTACATGACATATTATCTCAGAGAAAAAAATGAAGAAAACCGAATCAGCACAATTGTTTACCTCCATAGTTCCCTAAATTCAACCCTTGTACACTGGCACCTGTCCGAAAAATCAAACCTCCTCCCAGGAATCCGACGCCAGAGACTATATACGCCTCAACTTGGGTTGGACTTCCACCTGGAGTCATTACTCCCAGCATCACAAATAACGCCGCACCAGTACCAACGAGTGTATTAGTTCGCAGTCCTGCCATTCGTTGCCGCCACTGTCGTTCTAGCCCAATGACAGATCCCAACAGAAATGCCACAGCCAACCGAATGATAAAATCTAGCCAACTCATTGCTCACCTCCAATGAAATTGATTGTGATTGACTACTACTAAGATGTTGTGTTAAACATATCCAGAGCTTCTACTAGATGAAATGCTTCATCTGGGCGAATCTTACCACCCGTTTGTAAAGAATAGATTATGCTTACCCATGCGTGAGAATTTTGGGAGATCATCACATCTCCAAGAAAAGCACCATATATTTTAAGATATATACATTATCTAAACTTATTCTATTCTTAGAAACCTAAAGCAGATAATATATATGGTATAAATAACAAATTATACCTTGTGGTTTTTAATTTTTAGCTACATAATTGTAGCAGTCTCCAATCATAAATCCTGTTTATTGTCTCCAGTTTCAATATAGTTTGAAGCAGAATGGACCTGACGAAAGTTTGATGGAAGGTTAGGAAGATATCCTTTGATATAAGTTTGGTCTAACCGTCTAATATCATTTTCACTATAACTAATGTCGGAGTTATAATAACTCATGCTACAAGGATGGATTCAGATCACATTAACGTTACTTATAGTATTAGCAATTACGCCTTTCTTTGGGCGCTATATGGCGCGTGTTTACCAAGAACAAAGGACATTTCTCGATCCGATTCTCAACCCAGTTGAGCGATTGCTTTACTCATTGATAGGAGTGTCAAGTAAAGAAAACATGACGGGCTGGCAGTATGCACGGGCAATCCTGTACAGCAACGTTGTGATGGGGTTAGTGATCCTTTTTATTATCCTGAATCAAGGATGGCTTCCTCTCAACCCGACCAATTTAAGTGCCCCAAGATGGGATATAGCACTGCACACCACCATTTCCTTTATCACCAACACCAACCAGCAGCACTATTCTGGTGAAACTACCCTCAGCTACGGTAGCCAAATGTTGGGGCTAGGATATCACATGTTCACCTCAGCCGCAACGGGTTTGGCAGTGGGAATTGCCTTTATTAGAGGGTTGACGGGTAGATCTTTGGGTAACTTCTACGTAGACCTGGTTCTTTCAATTACGCGGATATTGTTACCTATCAGTATTATTGGTGGGATCATTTTCATTGCTGCAGGTGTTCCTGAAACCCTGGCAGGACCTGTCGTATTTTCTACCTTAGAAGATCCTACTATTAGTCAGGCGATCGCCAGAGGTCCAGTTGCCCACTTTGAAATTATCAAACAACTTGGGGAAAACGGTGGGGGCTTTTTTGCCATCAACTCAGCACATCCTTTCGAGAATCCAAATCCATTCACCAACTTAATTCAAACTGTGGCGATGGTATCGATTCCGACTGCTTTCATCTATACTTACGGCATTTTTGCCAACAACAAAAAGCAAGCTTGGCTAATCTACGGAATGGTTGCAGCCATATATGTCGTGTTTGTGATCGTCACAGCAATCAATGAGTACCAAGGCAACCCTTTAGTCAACTCACTTTTAGGCAGTCAACAGCCGAATCTAGAGGGCAAAGAAGTCCGATTTGGGTGGGCACAATCAGCCTTGTATGCGGTGACAACAACTGGAACGATGTGCGGTGCAGTCATTGCAATGCATGACTCGCTGATGCCTACAGGACTATTCGTCACCCTGTCAAATATGTTTCTCCAAATTATTTGGGGAGGTCAGGGAACTGGAACAGCTTACCTGTTTGCTTACTTAATTTTATCAGTGTTTGTCACCGGGTTGATGGTCGGACGTACACCAGAATTCCTCGGACGCAAGATTGAAAAGCGAGAAGTTGTACTTGCCAGTTTTCTGATTCTGCTGGTTCACCCGATATCCATTCTCATTCCAGCAGGAATCACTTTAGCATTCCCCGACCAACTGGCAGGGATTAGCAATCCAGGCTTCCACGGTTTTTCTCAAGTCATCTACGAATACGCCTCGGCTGCCGCTAACAATGGTTCTGGTTTAGCAGGTTTGGGCAACTCTCTGCCTGCACCAACTGCCTTATGGTGGAACTTAAGCTGTTTGTTTCCACTTTTAGTTGGCCGCTATGTGCCTATTATTGGGCTGCTGTTACTATCTGATAGCATGTCTCGCAAACAATCCGTTCCCTTCACAACAGGGACATTGCGTACCGACACCGGACTCTTCACAGGCGTAACCGCAGGAGTCATTCTCATTTTAGGCGCACTCACTTTCTTCCCGGTACTAGCATTAGGACCAATCGGCGAAGCCTTCCAAATTGCCAAAGGCATTGGGTGAGCGTAGGGGCGGGTTTGATAGAAACAAAATCTAACAAAACCCGCCCGTACAAGAAGCGCTTGTGCCCTTAGTTTTAATCGCAACAACATCTGACAAAAC
>CAZZVG010000239.1:0-7690 GCA_964657295.1 Iningainema sp.
AATGAAATCAACCAGCACAGCAGAGGCGCTCTTACCCTCTGCCTTTGCCAGAGCCATAAAATCCTTCCACTCCTCAAGCGAGATGCGGAAGGTGGCTAAAAACTTATCCAAGTCTGCCATGTTCTAGAATCTTATCTGTACAAATCTAGATAGGATTATTGTACAGTATGGGGATAGATTTTCACGGCTCTCAGCAGTTCGGCGTCAGGATGCCGAGTCCGGCTTATTGGGCTTATTGGATATTGTCCGTGAGTCCGGCGTATTATTTACCTGCGTTCGACGTTAAAAAAAGTCGGAAAAATAGACATAGTAAACTTTGTAGCAATACAGGGTTGTTCAACTCAATATCAATAAGATTTCACAAATGAGAATGGGCATGAATTTAGACACTCGAACTCAGGTTATTTGGGTGAGCCCATCCAGTACCGCAATTTCATTTGATATCACTGCTGATATCAAATAAAAACACCGTTCGCTTGACCCCCCTTTAAGGGATAATGGACCTCGGTATTGAAAAGTGCCCATATCAATACCGATAATAGCGGTAAGCTTATGAATACAGATCCCCAAGCAGTAGATTTAGTTTTAGTTGAGAAGCTAGAACAGTCGCTCGGTGCAAAAATTGAATCATATTTTGCTGACTCACTGGATGAATCCCCAGACGTGTTAGAGCTCCTGCTTAAATCCAAAAACAGTGAAGGAACTCGTAGGGCATACCGGAGAGACATCACCGATTTTTTTGTCCGCATGACGGCATTGCGTCCTAACCGCGATTCCATCCTTGAGTTTTTGCATCTGGATGGACACAAAGCAACGCTGGTTGTTACCAAATACAGAGCCAAGTTGAACTCAGATGGTTTATCGCCCAACACTGTTAATCGGCGACTGGCTGCAATCAAGTCTTTGGTTGCCTACGGGCGAAAGCTGGGGGTGTGTTGCTATGCCGTGGATGTGGACAATATCCCAGTGCAAGCCTACCGCGACACGAGTGGTTGTACAGGCTCTGAATTTTTAGCTGTCATTAACTCAAGCGATCGCTCAACCGTGGTTGGGAAACGGGACTATGCACTATTGCTGCTGCTGTGGGGCAATGCTTTGAGGCGCAACGAAATCAGCACCCTCAATGTGGGGCATTTTGATCCATCTGGTGGTGTGTTGTGGATTGAGGCTAAGGGCAAAACTAACCGAGTTAAAGTGAACCTGCCGCGCAACACGGCGTCTGCTATCACTGACTGGCTGATTGCCCGTGGTGGCGATATGTCTCCTAACCGTCCTTTGTTTACTTCTGTGGATTTTCAAAACGCTGGACACCGCCTCACCGGAGATGGCATATATAAAATAGTCAAGCGCTTGTTTAAACGGGCGGGCGTTGAAAAAAAGATGTCACCCCACCGCTGTAGGCATAGTGCAATTACTGCGGTGCTGGAAAAGACCGATGGTAACGTCCGCAAAGCCCAGAAACTCAGCAGACACGCCAAACTAAACACTCTCCAGATTTATGACGACAATCGCAACCGCGATCAACTAGAAATGTCCGAGCTATTAATGGACGGGTTGGATTGAATCGGTTGACACGCCTGTTAGAGGAAGTCTGAAAAGTTGATTATGACGACATCAAGGCAGAAGCGTCTGCGAATCCGTGATCGGATCTAGATTAGCGATACCTTTCACCCCATCGTCACTACACCATCAACATTGCCGCACATTCAACATATGGCAATTTTGACACGTACTTTTCCGAAATTTACCAACTTACTCCTGTTTATACATCAATTAGAGTAGTAAATAGTATATATTTATTCAGTAAATCCCACAATGACCAACATCTTTACCCCCGAAGAAGTTACTGCCCTCTCTGCCGAAATTGACCGCCAGTTAAAAGAACTGCGCCATGCCATAGATTCAGAGCAAAAACAAGGGGAGGATAAAACATCGGATGAAAAAATGCTGGTAAAACAAACCGAAGCAATTGCAAAAGTTACCCAGGAACACCCTAAGAGGTTTTTGCAGAGGTTTGGACGAGCAGCCACTCGTGACTTATGCGAAGAAGGGGGAATGCTGAATAAACAGTGGAAGAAATGGGGCGACCTGGATAATAAGGATGCTGTGGAACGCCTGGGTGCAGTGTTGGTAACAATGGGTTTTTCGGGAGATATGCTGTCTCCTCTAGTTGTCGCACTGACAGTGATTATTATTCACATTGGGTTAAAAGCGTTTTGTGAAGACTATTCCTGCGGGGTGGATAACAAGTGAGTTTAGAGCTAAACCTGCGCTTTCCCGAAGTCAATAAAGTAATTATTAAGTTTGACGATCAAGAAACAGATACACTGGAATTCACCTTGCCCTTGAGTCCAGAAGACCGCGAGGATATTCGCTGGTATTTAGAAGTCTACGCTACACGATATACCACGGATGTTGATGATACACGGGCAAAACGCATAGCTGATAAATTACCCCAATGGGGCGAGGCTTTGTTTAATACTGTGTTCTTTAGCCGTGCAGCCCAACGAATATTTAATGATTTCCAAGATGAAACATCAGCAGGACGCTTACTAACAATTAGTGCCAGCCATCCAGAAATTTTGTCGCTACCCTGGGAATTGTTGCGCGACCCAGAGGGGACTTATTTAGTTCATGAAAATCCACGCATTTCTATTCGTCGCCGCTTGGCGGGGGCGGGGGGTGGACGCAGGCAGTTGAAAGTTGAGCCAAAAGACCGCTTGCGCTTGCTGTTTGTTATCAGCCGTCCCTCAAATGCAGGATTTATTGACCCTCGTGGAGAAGCAACGGCGGTGTTGGATGCGATTGCACAAGAAGCAGGGGAGCGGGTTGAGGTAGAATTTTTGCGTCCGGCGACGTTAGATAATTTGGTGGCGCGGTTGGAAGATAGACGCAAACTACCTGTTGATATTGTGCATTTCGATGGGCATGGGGTGTTTGACCCCGATGGACGGTTCTTGGAACGGGCGAAATTAAGCGATCCTTTTGCTGCAACCAAAGGTAGTAATAATAACGGTGGCAATACGGGTTATCTATTATTTGAAGATAAGAAAGGCAAACAAGCCCTAATTTCTGCTGAAACCTTGGGGGATATGCTTAACCGTCAAAAAGTCGGATTGATAGTGCTTTCTGCCTGTCAGTCAGCGGCAGTGGCAGGTGAAGATGCAATGGGTTGTGTCGCAGCAAGATTAACCCATGTCGGCATTCCAACAGTGTTAGCGATGACTTATTCGGTGTTGGTGACAACTACCCGTCAATTGTTCGGCAAGTTTTATCAGCAACTGACGAGGGGTGAAGGTGTGGGCGAGGCGTTGGATAACGCCCGACGCGACTTGTATCTCAACAGAGAAAGAGGCAAACGCCAACGGGGAGACAAGCAGATTACCCTGAAGTTGCATGATTGGTTTTTACCTGCTTTGTACCAAGCGGGCAGAGATACGGCACTTTTAACAGGAGGAGTAGGAGAGGAAGAACAATTTCAAGAAATTTCCCCCTCTCACTCACAAACCAACCTTCCCCAACTCCAAGAAGCTGGTTTCTTCGGTCGCAGTCGGGAACTGTGGCAAATTGAATCGTGGTTTGTGCAGGGAACGCGCCGCATTACAATTTCTGGATTTGGCGGACAGGGAAAGACTTATTTGGCAGCAGAGGCAGGGCGATGGTTGTACCGCACCAGGATGTTTGACAAGGTGTGTTTTGTTGATTACGTCGCCTTTCAGGGCGTAGATGCTGTAGGGCTGGCGGTGATTATCCTGAGGGTGGTGTTGAATCGGAGTTTAGTTGATGTCGCTGCGGCTACTGCTGCCTTGCAGGGAACGCGGACGTTGCTGATTTTGGATAACTTGGAAAGCTTGCAGTCAGAGCCGTTACGGGAATTGTTGACTGTAACCAAACAATGGTCAGAGGTAGGAGAAACTCGTGTATTACTCACCAGCCGTACCCCAGATTTTGCCCATCCTGACTATCCTATTGAAGGCAGTCGCATACATGTCTCCATGCCCTTGCAGAAGTTGGGACAAGAAGACGCTTTGGCGTATTTTCAAAATTTGATGAAACTACCTCCTGCACCTCTATTTGGCCCACTGGAACGCAATATATTGTTGAAATTATTCCAGTTGGTGGATTTTCATCCCTTGTCTATTGCATTATTGACGAGACAGTTGAAAACTCGGCGTGTGGCAGAGTTGGGGGAACGGTTGGAAGCGTTGGTTGCCGAAACGCCAGATAATCCCTTGTTAGTTTCTTTAAATTTATCGCTAGAACGGTTGGATAAACAGGTACAGCAGTTGTTACCTCGGTTAGGCGTGTTTCAGGGTGGGGGTTTTGAAGATGACTTGCTGGTAATTACGGAATTTTCTCAAGAACAGTGGCAAACTTTACGTCCAGCATTGGAATCTACATACTTAATTCAGCCAAAAAATATACCTGATCTGAGAGTGCCTTATCTTAAATTTCACCCCACTTTAGCTCCTGTGCTATGGTCGCGTCTATCACAGGAATTACAGGCGGAACTACTTGCCCGTCATCAGGAGCGGTATTATCAACTGTCAAGTCATTTACATCATAAAGACTCGCAAAATCCTTACTATGCTCGTGCCATTGCCAAATGGGAATTGCCAAATCTACTGTTTGCTGTTTATGGCGCATTAGATACGAACAAAGAATGGGCAGTTGAATTTGTTCGCAATATCAACTTGTTTTTAGCTGCTTTTGAACTAAATAATGAACATGCTAATCTTAGCCAAAGAACAGAACAGGTAAGTGAGAAACTTGGTTCCCAAGCCTGGTATGACGCTAAGACAAATGCTGGAGAGCAGCTATTAAACGCAGAACTTTACCAGAAAGCAGCACAGGTATTTGTTGAAGTGCTGACAAGGTTAGGTGAACAACCAAGCTACGAACGCTGTTATACATTAGGTCGTTTGGGACAATGCTTTGAGCGTCACGGTCAATTAACAAAAGCAGTACAACTCTACCGTCAGGCGTTAACAGTAGCAGAGCAGTTAGAAGCCTCAAAACCTGTAAAGCGACAGATGGCAGCCTTGCAGTTTGATTTAGCTCAAACTTTGATAGGTATGGGAAATTATAATGAGACACTAGTAAATTGTGAGAAAGTTCTTGCCCTGATAAAGGAAATTGGAGGTGATCCAAGACTAGAAGCTATAGTGAATTGCCTGTTGGGTGATCTAGCTATGCTACAAGGCAACATACAAAAAGTAGGACAGCACCATCAGAAAGCCGCAAAAATTTTTTTTGCTCTCAGTGAACCTGAATTGGTAGCAGTGGCTTGGGATAAATTAGGCAAAGCTTACGTGCTAGCAAAACAGTGGGATACAGCAGAGTTTACACTCCGGGAAGTGGCAAGAATTAGAGAATCTCTGGGTAATTTTAAAAAAGCAGCGGAAACCTGGTCAAATATTGCTTTAGTCAATAAATATAATGGCAAAACTGAAGAGGCAGAGGCTTGGTATCGCAAGGCTTTAAAGCAATTTGAAGCTTCTGATGACAAAGTTCGTGTATCCAAAGTTTTGATTAATATCGCCGATTTATTATTGCAATATGAACCCGAACGCCTGCAAGAAGCACAACAATTAGCTGAAGAAGCATTGGCTATCAACAAAAGCCTAGATCCTGCTGCGGTTGAGATTTGGGTAACTTATGACATCTTGGCAGATATTGCTGATAAGCAGCAAGACAGTAGCAAAGCGCGGGAATATCGTCGTCTAGGGAGAGAGACAAAGGCAGCGTTCGCTGGAACGTGGTACGAGTTGCAGAAATCAGGGAAGCAAATTGCAAGGGTAGTCGCCGCAGTGAATGATGCAGAGGTGCGGCAACTGCTCGGATCTGAGATGGATAATGCCGATAGTAGTCGAGGTAATTTTGTCGCTGCGATCCGTCGGATATTAAACGATGAGCGAGATGAAGATGCGTTGTGTGAGGGATTGAATATAAATGATTCTATGATTATCTACGCTATCCTGCGCGGTATTGCTGACCCACGAACACTGGAGGAGTTGTTGGGGGATTAGTCAGAAGACAGCACGGCTGACTAACCCAGGTGCCTTACGCTTCTAATCACTTTCAAATTTTCGCCTTGGCGAAAATTCACCAAGCAGTAAATCTATATTTTCGCCTTGCCTCCATTTCACCCAAGCGCTCATTAAAAAATCCACCAATTCACTTTTATCAATATCTATGCCTTGCCTCCTCAACTTGAGCAGTTCTTCCTCCACATCCAAATCTGTTTCGCGCTTCACATAGTAGGTACGTCCAATCCATGCGTCATCCGATCGCTTCCCAGTTGCAGGTCTACCACGCTTCTTTTGTTCGGGCTTCTCTTTTGGTTGCGGTGTATCCTCCTTTACCACTGGTTCAGTTGGCTGTTCTGTTTCCTTTGGTGGATCTTCCCGACTTTCAAATAACTTCTTAAAAGGACTAGACTTGCTCATGGCAGTATCTCCCTGCCTACCCGTTGGTACTCGGACCAAGCAACCTTATTGCTGCGATCCTTGACTTCATAAACTGGTCGTCCTTCCAACGCCGCTTTCTCATAAGCAGCAAATCGCCTTATCCCTTGCTTGAATAAAGGTATCCCCTCTGCTAATAATGCTTCTTTTGCCTGTTGTCCCGTTTGCCGAGGTGCTGGGGGAATAATCGTCAGTAACACTCGATAGCGATCGCTACCCAAAGTTTTTAACGTATCCACAGTTTGTAGTAAGGCATCCATTGCTAGTGCATCAGGGGTAGTGGGCAATACCAACAAGTTGCACCCGTCAGCTAACGCCTCCAAATCTTCTCGGCTAGGTCTAGCTGCTGTGTCGATTACTACATGCTCATAGTTACGGCTATGCATTGGAGCCTGCATTAAATCCACTACTTTAAAAGGCAACTCCCCTCTTTTCGCCCAACCTGTAGCGCTGCGATTTGGATCGCCATCAACCAACAATGTCCCTCCAAGTTGGGACAGGTAGCAGGCAAGGTGGATGGCGCTCGTTGTTTTGGCTACGCCACCCTTGAAACTAGCAAGGGTGATAATCACGATCCGCTCTATATGGATGTTGCTAGTTTATCATCCGAGCGTAAATCTGCATTTGTTTATTTGCAAAAAGTTGTATTTGTAACAATACGGTATTATACATTTTCGCCAAGTCGAAAATACATATAGACGCTCAAAAAAAGCCCCTTTCAGAAAGCGATTTAAGGGGTTAGAAATTCCTAGGCGATACAATACATCAAAATAAAAATATCCCCGGATTTGCCCCTAGAATCACCAAAGCTCCAAACGGACTATTAAGTCTTAAAAGTCCTAATTGCCTCACGTACCCGTGACGTTGTTCCTCGCCACGAGAGATTAATAGTTTCAGCCCTCTGTTCCACGAAATAGCTTTTTTGTGAAATCTGAGCGTGCTACTAAAGATGTTGTTCTTTTACCCCACCACCGTGACACATCTTGAATGGCATGAGCTGTATCTTTCAGTGCAAGTTTATCACCTAAAGTAAATATAACAGGAGTTAATGCGTTTAGATCACTGAGTAGGTTTGGGCGAGTGTGAACAGATAAGATGTGAAGGGTATCTCGCCAGAGAGAAAAAAGTAGAGTTTTTTGTATTTGTAAAAGTTTATTAGCCAAACTACTTAGGGCTAAGGCGCGATCTGACTCAGACTGAATCTCCCTAGCAGCAGCCAGTAC
>CAZZVG010000240.1:0-7675 GCA_964657295.1 Iningainema sp.
TATCGCCAATGCTATTGACAAAATACGTACCTTGTCGAATGAAACAGCCCTGCTAAAAAAGGGGTCGCCGCAGGCGGGGGGATCTTCGATTAACGTGAAACTTTTCTTATCCGAGCAGTATTGCTCTTGGAAGCTCCTCCCTCGTTGATTGGCGCAGTCGATATTGTGTTATGGGAGTGATTGAACCCACATTCCGCACCCTAAAGTGTCACACAACGAATTTTGGACGTTTGAAGATTTGGGATTGGTGATCGCCATCTCAAATTACCTCGTTATTGTATAAAATGTATCCTTACTAGTGGTAGAAAATGCGAGAAAACCGATTGTGACAGTGGGGGTGCGGAATGTAGGATTGAAGGATGCGGCAATTGCAGAAATTCTTGAGCTAAAAATGTAGAGACGCGACATATTACGTCTCTACATTCAGCCGTTAGTCGTTAGCTATTAGCTGTTAGCTTGGATGATGTCTCAGAACTTGAGTTGTGTCACCTATGTTTACAAAATTCCTTTCATAGCTGATGGCACGAGTGCTGACAAGCTCTAACTCACAGTAGCAAGTTGTTGCTTGAAGAAAGCTTGTAAAACTCTTTCAGCGATTTGGGGACTTGTTAAACCCAAATCTGCCTTAGATTCATTCGGTTGGGCATGATCGACTAAGACATCTGGGATGCCAATGCGTTTGATCGGAACGACAACATCAGCGTCTAACAAAGCTTCCGCCACAGCAGAACCAAAGCCACCCATAACACAACCTTCTTCTAAAGTGATCACGCGCCCAATCTTTTGAGCTAAAGGTAAAATCAATTCAGTATCTAGAGGCTTGGCGAAACGGGCATTAATTACAGTCGCTTCGATGCCATGTTCACTGAGGATTTCGGCGGCTTGCAATGCTGGATTAACCATTGTACCATAACCTAGCATTAATACATCATCCCCGTTCCGAAGAATTTCGGCTTTGCCGATTTCCATGGGTTCCCAGCCATCTTCCATCAAGGGGACACCAAAACCGTTACCGCGAGGGATGCGCATGGCGATGGGACCGTTAGTATGGTTAATCCCAGTCACCACCATCCGCTGGAGTTCTGCCTCGTCTTTAGGTGCCATCAGCACCATGTTAGGAATACAACGCAGGTAGGCGATGTCGTACATACCTTGGTGAGTCGGACCATCAGCACCGACAATTCCCGCCCTGTCCATGCAGAAGAACACTGGCAGATTTTGGATGCACACGTCGTGAATGATTTGGTCGTAGCCACGTTGTAGGAAGGTGGAGTAAATTGCTGCGACAGGACGCATCCCTTCAGATGCCAGACCGGCGGCGAGGGTAACGGCGTGTTGTTCGGCAATTCCTACATCAATGTACTGATCAGGCAGCTTTGCCTGTAGTTTGTCTAACCCTGTCCCCGTTGCCATTGCTGCAGTAATCCCAATAATTTTCGGATTTTGTTCGGCGAGTTTGACAAGGGTGTGGGCAAAAACTTTATAGTAGGCGGGGGGTTTGGGTGAACTTACGGGTATAGCTTTGCCAGTGGTGATGTTAAAAGGGTTTTGGGCGTGGTAGCCGACTTTGTCAAGTTCGGCAATTTCATAGCCTTTGCCTTTCACTGTGGCTACATGTACCAAAACTGGTCCGGTTGTTTGGTGTGCCTGTTTGAAAGTGGCAATCAGTTCCTCTAGATTATGCCCGTCCACAGGTCCAAAGTAAGTAAAGCCAAGTTCTTCAAAGACTGCGCCAACTTTGGGAACAGCTAGACGTTTCATACCTTCTTTGATGCGTGCCAATTCCGGAGAAAGAGATTCGCCAACAAAGGGGATTTGCTTGAACTGTTCCTCAAGGTTATCGGTGAGAAACTGTACTGGTGGACTGAGCCGCATTTTGTTCAGGTAGCGCGGAATCGCCCCTACGTTGGGAGAAATTGACATCTCGTTGTCATTGAGGACAACCAACAGGTTGGTTTTCGGCAAATGTCCAGCATGGTTGATGGCTTCCAATGCCATACCGCCAGTTAGCGCCCCATCACCAATAATAGCGACAACCTTAAATTTCTCCTCTTTGAGATCTCGCGCTAAAGCCATACCTAAAGCGGCTGAGATACTTGTCGAAGCGTGTCCCGCACCGAAGTGGTCAAACTTACTTTCACTACGTTTGAGATAACCCGCAACTCCATCTTTCTGCCGCAGGGTATGAAAGCGACTGTAGCGGCCAGTAATCAATTTGTGGGGATAGGCTTGGTGTCCGACATCCCAAATAACTTTATCACTATCTAAATCTAGAGTTTGGTAAAGCCCTAGGGTCAACTCTACAACACCTAACCCTGGTCCCAAATGTCCCCCGGTTACTGCAACGGTTTCTAGATGTTTCTCCCGAATTTGATGGGCAATTTGTTGCAGTTGTCGAATTGATAAACCGTGTAACTGGTTGGGATGGGTAATTTCACTCAGGTGCATATTATAAAGCGTTCCTCTCTTATTTTCGTATTTTGATTTTCCCATAGTCGGGTTGTCAGCCTAATTATACTTAGGAGTTGGGAGTCATGAGTTAGGGGCGGGTTTAATCGAACGAACATCTTCATAAACACAACATCTGACAAAACCCGCCCTTAAAGGAGGGGCGGGTTTAATCGCTCTTAAGATCCTCACAAACACAACATCTGACAAAACCCGCTCGTACAGGAGACAAGAGATAGGAGTAGGATATGGACTATAGCTAGTTTTTTAGGAGTTTTGGGAATGACCGCAGCAGACCCCGTGAAGGTGATGAAGCAGGAAGTGGGCAGAGCCGCTGCTGCTTTGGTACAATCAAGTTCGATTGTTGGGTTGGGTACAGGGTCAACCACGGCGTATGCAATTCAATTTATTGGCGATCGCTTGAAGTCTGGCGAACTCAAAGATATCGTTGGCATCCCTACTTCTTTTCAAGCAGAAGTTCTAGCAAAACAGTACGGTATTCCTCTCACCACCTTGGACGCTGTTGACCATATCGATATTGCCATTGATGGTGCAGATGAAGTAGACCCGCAAAAAAATTTAGTCAAAGGTGGCGGTGCTGCCCATACTCGCGAAAAAGTCGTAGATTATCTGGCAGAACGGTTCATTGTTGTGGTGGATGGTGGTAAGCTTGTGGAGCGACTGGGTGCCGCTTTCCCCGTACCAGTGGAGGTGATACCGATGGCAGTGAATCCCGTTATGCAAGCAATTAAAAAACTCGGCGGCAAACCAGAACTCCGTATGGGTGTAAAAAAAGCTGGTCCAGTCATTACCGACCAAGGTAATATGGTAGTAGATGTAAAATTCGATTCTATTGATAACCCAGCCGATTTAGAGAAAATCCTGAATAATATTCCCGGCGTACTAGAAAATGGAATATTTGTCAATTGTGTAGATTTAGTTTTAATTGGCGAAGTTAAAGATGGTCAGCCAACAGTACGGGAAATGAGTTAAGGCTAACATTCCCGACTTCTTCAAGAAGTCGGGAATCTGATAGAGCTAATAGTAAAACATAATTAGCCGAATAATCCAAAATTCCATGATGCAGTATAGAAGATTTGGGCGCACAGAATTACAGATGCCTGTTTTTTCCTGTGGCGGGATGAGATACCAATATAAATGGCAGGATATCCCGCGAGGCGAAATACCTCTCAATAGTCAGGAAAATTTAGAAGCGACTATTCGACGGTCAATAGAAGTAGGGATTAATCACATTGAAACCGCCCGTGGTTATGGGACTTCAGAGATGCAGTTAGGAGGCATTTTGCCAACCTTCCAACGCGAGAAGTTGATTATTCAAACTAAAATCCTTCCTAAGGAAGATGCTAAAGAGTTTCAAAGCAACTTTGAAAAATCCCTGCAAAATTTACGCCTAGATTATGTTGATTTGCTAGGTTTACACGGCATCAACAATGCTGAGTTACTCAACTACAGTATCCGTCCGGGTGGTTGTTTGGAAGTTGCTAGAAAACTTCAAGCACAGGGAAAAGTTAGGTTTATCGGCTTTTCGACTCATGGTCCAACAGATATTATTATTCAGACAATTAATACTAACCAATTCGATTACGTCAATTTACACTGGTACTATATTAATCAAGAGAATTGGCCGGCAATTGAAGCTGCAACCCGTCACGATATGGGAGTGTTTATTATCAGTCCATCTGATAAAGGTGGGAAATTATATGATCCGCCACAAAAGTTGTTAAATCTTTGTACTCCTTTGTCACCAATGGTATTTAATGACTTGTTTTGTCTAAGTCATCCCCAAGTACATACTTTAAGTTTGGGGGCGGCAAAACCACAAGATTTTGACGAACATTTGAAAACTTTAGAAATGCTGGATAAGGCAGCAGAAATCTTATCACCTATTTTGACTCGTTTGGAGAACGAAGCGATCGCCACTTTAGGTGAAGAGTGGGTGAAAACCTGGCACGTCAACTTGCCGACTTTTGCCGAAACTCCTGGGCAAGTCAATATTCGGGTGATTTTGTGGCTTTGGAATTTGGCGATCGCCTACGATATGCTAGATTTTGCTAAAACGCGATACAACTTACTTGGCAGTGGGGAGCACTGGTTCCCCGGTAACAAAGCAGACCAAGTACATGAGTTAAATTTACAGAAATCTCTTCAGCATAGTCCTCACGCTCACAAAATTATCTCCGTGCTGACTCAAGCACATCAACTCTTAGGGGGTGAAAAAGTACAACGTTTGTCCCGGAGTTAGTATTTCGCGGGAACTTTAAAAACATGGAATCCGTACATGACGTGTACAATTGTTGATTTGTTCGCTGGGGCTGGTGGCTTAACGGCTGGTTTTCACTTAGCCGGATTTAAATCTTTGTGTGCTATTGACATTAACAAAAAATCTTTAACAACTTATAAACACAATTTTCCTGAGGCAAAAATCATTACTCAGGATATTACTACAATCAATCCTGTGGATCTACGTCAGGAATTAGGCATAAAAAGGGAAGAATTGACAGCGCTGATTGGTGGATCTCCATGTCAAGGATTCTCACGTAATATCCCGGCTGGATATAGATATTTACAAGATTCTCGCAATCAATTGTATCAAACTTTTATAGAGTTTGTTAAGGAATTTAGACCCTTACATGTTGTTATAGAAAATGTGCCTGAAATCCTTAAGGCTTATGATGGTGCAGTGAAAAATGAAATTACAGAGCGTTTGGAGTGCCTCGGTTATAAAGTCACCTCTGCATCATTAAACGCTGCTCACTATGGTGTACCACAAACAAGAGCTAGAGCTTTTTTTCTCGGTAGTTTAGATCGAATCTTGCAAATTCCCGAACATACACACTATGGTGATATCAGGAGTGATTTCCGATCTTCTAAGGTTAATAATCAGTTGAGTGTTTTAACATCATCTCGTCCATTACTGACTGTTAGAGATGCTATGGGAGACTTACCATCATTAGATGCAGGACAAGAGTATACAAATGAAAGCTATCCTTCTCCACCTCAAACAGAATACCAAATGATGGTACGTTGTGGGAGCAAAAAATTGGTTAACCATATTGCCCGTGCCCTCAGTCCAACACAAATGGCTAGGGCACGTCTACTCACTGAAGGACAAGATGCCAGAGATTTACCGCCCGAGTTTGCCCCCAAAAAGCACTATAGTGGTGCATATGGAAGACTGAGTTGGGATCGACCTGCGAGAACTATTACAAAGTGGGTGTTTCATCCAGGTTCAGGTCGGTTTTTTCATCCTACACAAGACAGAACTATTACAATCCGTGAGGCAGCAAGATTACATAGCTATCCTGATAGTTTTCACTTCTTAGGTACATATACAGATATGGCAGCTCAAATTGGTGAATCTGTACCGCCTCTACTAGCTAAAGCGATCGCCGATTGTATTTTTCAATCCCAACAGAGCTAGATCCTTGTAGGCAGTCAAGCGTTTACCTAACGCGAATAGTAAAAACTTATGAACAAGTATTATTTTTACCTTGAATCTAAGAAAATAATAATCGTATACCAAATTTAGTCTTGATGATGGGGAACTTTAATGAATCTTAATCGCCGCCATTTCTTATTTTTACTGGGAGCCAGTACAGGTGTTTTTGCGTTAGATACCTATGCTTTTGCACAAAATGCTCCAAGTGGAACGCAACCAAGACCAAATACAGGGGTGATTCATTTACCACCTTTGCCTTATGCTTATGAGGCACTTGAACCACATATCGATGCTGCAACTATGCGGTTCCATCACGACAAACATCACGCAGCCTACGTCAAAAATCTAAATGCAGCATTAGACAAACACCCAGAACTCAAAAGTAAAAGTGTAGAATCTCTGCTAGCTAACCTAGATAACGTTCCAGAAGATATTCGCAAAATAGTCCGCAATAATGGTGGTGGCCATGTTAATCACTCAATGTTTTGGAGAATTATGAAACCGCAGGGTGGCGGAGAACCAACTGGGGCAATTGCATCTGCCATTAACCAAAACTTCGGTAATTTTGCCGCTTTCAAGAAGCAATTCAACGAAGCTGGTACAAGTCGTTTTGGGAGTGGGTGGGTTTGGCTTGTCCGTAATAAAGACAACAAGCTTGAAGTGACGACAACACCCAACCAAGACTCTCCCATAAGTGAAGGTCAGTATCCTATTATGGGTAATGATGTGTGGGAACACGCTTACTATCTCAAGTACCAGAATCGTCGCCCTGATTATCTAGATGCTTGGTGGAATGTACTTAACTGGGACGAGATTAATAAGAGGTTTGCACAAGCTTAGATAATAGGGAAGAGTTGATTTATATTGATCATCCCCAATGCTTTCCCCTTCTGTTGCTGAGGGGGGAACGCAACAACCACAGACTTTACTACTTTTTTATACCTGTACCCAATGTCACCTTTCGCAGGTACAAGCAGTGACGAATACCATGAGTTAAGGGAGTTGTAAATTTTTCAACTGATTCAATCGCTCCACCCAGTTCGTCAACAGCTTTTTCCAAGGCTTTTGCTTCATCCTCTGTCCAATTCCCACGGTAAATGACTGCTAAACCACCCTGCTTGAGCAATGGTAGAGTATATTCAGCACAGATAGTGGCTGTCCCGACGGCACGGATGAGGGCAACATCGTAGTTTTTTTTATGCTGGGGTTGCTTCCCTATTTCTTCAGCCCGACTGGTAAGAGTTTTTATATTCTTGAGGTCAAGTTCGATCAGTGTTTTTTCCAGAAAAGTAATTTTTTTGCGGGTAGAATCAAGGAGAGTCACGGTACAATCATTGACAGCAATTCCTACGGGAATTCCCGGTATACCTGCACCTGTACCGATATCAATGATCGCGAGGGGAGTCGGGGAGGACAAATTTGATAGCAGTGGGGTTACTCCTCGTAAAGAATCCCAAAGATGTTTTTCCCAAAACTCCAAAGGTTCAACAATCCGGGTTAAATTCAGTTGGCGAT
Source organism: Iningainema sp. (assembly GCA_964657295.1). Lineage (GTDB taxonomy): Bacteria > Cyanobacteriota > Cyanobacteriia > Cyanobacteriales > Nostocaceae > Rhizonema. Next base: position 7,424 of record CAZZVG010000240.1, read on the forward strand.
TACCTTCGAGAATTAATTCATAAAACCGCTGGAATTGCTTCTGCTGTTGAGGAGTAGGTTGCCAATTAAGAGTTTGCTGCCAGATGTCTGTCATCTCAGGCATTGAAGGCAATATCAAATCGTTCACAGGTAAAAGTACTGCAATTTGGGACTTTTGGTGGACTAGTGCAACAAGGCAAAAGTAAAAAGTAAAAAGGTAAAAGAAAGAAATCGTTATATATCAAGCTTTTGGTTTGAAATTTACTGGTAAGT
>CAZZVG010000241.1:0-7659 GCA_964657295.1 Iningainema sp.
ACGAGTGACTTCCAAAGCTTCGCTAAATGACAATGGTGGTAATATCCCTGGTAAGCGTCGGGCTAACATTGTTTTCCCACTTCCTGGCGGTCCGACGAAGATGAGATTGTGTCCGCCAGCAGCAGCAATTTCTAAAGCACGACGAGCATGAGCCTGTCCTTTAACATCACTTAAATCTGGGTGTGAAGACGCGATATGTTGCGTCGCTACAGCTTCATCAAGTTGCACGGGTTTGTAACGTCCAGGATTGTTTAAAAAATCAGCAACATGAGACAGATTCTTGAAAGCATAAACTGCTAATCCTTCGACCACAGCGGCTTCTTGGGCATTATCACAAGGAACAACCAAACCAGCGATTCCCATCTTTTGGGCAGTTGCAGCAATAGGTAAAATACCGGGAACTGGAAGCAAGGTACCATCAAGGGAAACTTCCCCTAGAAACAGATAATCTCCCAATAACTGAGCACTCACTTGTTCGGAAGCTGCTAAAATTCCTATACTGATAGGCAAGTCAAAACACGGACCTTCTTTACGGATATCAGCCGGTGTTAAATTAATTACAATTTTCTTCATGGGGAAGGCAAAATTAGTATTCTTTAAAGTTGCTTTTACCCTTTCCTTTGACTCCTGAACCGCTGTATCTGGCAGTCCCAACACCAGAATACCGGGCAACCCTCCCGACACATCGACTTCTACGCCGATCTTAACGGCGTCAATGCCCACAATTGATGAGCTCCAGACTCTAGCTAACATAAGTTATATATATAATGTTTTCGTGAGATATAGCAGTCCTATTCGATCTGTAAGAATTGCTAAACCTCAGAAACCCGGTTTCTCAGCTCTGACAAATGATGCGCGGATTGCTATAGTGAGCAGAGTAAACTTGCTCGTCATTTAGTATTCCCAAATTTAAATGCTGAGTCAAAGGGCGTTTCAATGTGCCGACATTCAACGGTAAGTTTTGTTTTCTGTTGAGACAATGGTCTAGAAACAAAAAAAGGAGTAGTTATGGTCATTCCAAATCCTACCCCCTTTTTGTTTGTATTATGAGCAGTGCGCACTATTAACTGTTGGTTGTTTGGTTTTGTAGCTGAGTATGGAGTCCTTCTTTGAGAATGCCTTGAATTACCCATTCCCTAATCTTCTCACTACGATTTGGGAGTGACCTGAGAATTTCGTCATAAGGATCTTGGATTTGAAATGACAACGGTGGTTTCCTACCTACTCCTACACCCTTATCCTTAAACTGAGTTTTTTTGCTACCTTCCCCAGTCATAAAGTTTTCCTTTAATAGCTTGACTTCCCGACTATATTCGGGTTATTCTCATAAAGTACATTACCACCGCCTGCTCCTGAGAAAAGTGTAGGGGTGGGGTTTGAGCAATATCCATAAGGAAACTGTCATGTTTAATCATAGCATCAAAACCACTATTGATGTCATCAGATATCACGTGAAAGAGCTGCTGGGCTTGGCTGATACCGCGTTGGTCAAAAAATGGGCATTAGAACATGGGCAGGACCCGCTGGACATGAGGAATTGTCGCTTACTCCTCTATCAAACCTTCTCGGATCATTCCTTCAATAACCCATTGCCGAATCTTTGCACTACGATTGGGGAGCGACAACAAAATCTCATCATATTTATCAGGGACTTTGAAGGAGAAAGGTCTTTTGCTACCTATGTTTAGTCCTTCACTTTTGAACTGGGTTGCTTCTCTTCCAACTCCTGCCATAAAGTTTTTCCTTAAATTGCTTGACTGCCAGGTATACTAGGTGATAATATATGAAGGTGAATAACCACCGCCTAACTTTTATCAGGAGATTAGCGGTGGCTTGACCAAAACCCAACAAGGAATCCGATCATCTATGATCTTAGCACCAAAATCACGATTCATGTCCTTCGACATCATGTTAAAGACCTACTTGATGTAACAGATACCGCGTTGGTCAAAAAATGGGCATTAGAGAATGGACTTGGTAAACTGGACATGAGACGGAAGAACTCTTGGCGATTGGTGTTAGACGCTGTTTTTGTAATGGTTCATAAACAGAGTGAGAGATGGTGGCGCAATAACGATGCGATCGCGGCTTAAGGAAAACGCAGGTATTCTGATCATTAGAGTTAGTTCACAATTCTCTTGACAGGGAAGGCAAAACCAGTATTTTTAAAGACCTCATTTCCCAAGCCGCACCTCATCCAAGTCAAGATCACGCTCGATGCGGAGCAGTACTTTGTCATTGATAACACCTTGTTTAAGTAGTTTGCTCAGTATTTTCCGCTCAGCAGCTAGAACCTCGTGCTGTAGATGCTCAAAGGCAGCAAGTTGCTCGTAGCTTCCATTATCCATCGCATCACAGCAGGCACTAAAGCGACGGATGCGGTCTTTATACTGAGTCCGTAGCCATTCGACCATCTCTGATTCTGCCAGCACATTGTCTTGAGCAGTCAATTCCTGAAGGCGTGCCATCGCCGCTTCAGCAGTCCTAAGTCGAGCCTCCATTTCTTCACGTTCGGTGTCAATATCCTCTGTTACTTTAAGGTAACGAATCAGGAGTGGTAAGGTGATCCCTTGCAGCACAAGCGTCACTAGTATCAAACAAAAGGTTAAAAAGATAATTAAATCACGCCCTGGAAAGGAAATCTCATTGTTGGTTGTTAGAGGTAATGCCAAAGCAGCAGCCAAGGAGAGGACGCCACGCATACCAGTCCAGCCAATTAGCAAGACATCCTGCCAAGGAGGGTAGGGATCGCTTTCTCGTAGTCGGCGACTGACAAACCGGGGAATGTAAGCCGCTGGAAATACCCAGAGCAAACGCACACCAATCACAACAGCACTAATGAGGACAGCATCCCAAAGGAGAGTAGCTGTCAATTTACCAGAGATTGTGTTGAGGATACTAGGTAACTGAAGCCCAATAAGAATAAAGATCAGACCATTTAAGATAAAGACGATGATCTCCCAAACTGCGATCGCTGCCACACGAGTTCTGGCTGAAAGCAGATCAGAGCTTTGCCAACGATGGTACATGCCAATGGTCATTGCCGCCAGCACACCTGATAAGCTCAAACGTTCAGCTAATAGGTAGGATGCATAAGACATCAGGATTGTCATAGTGATCTCGATAGAGGGATCATCCAGACGACGATGCATCCAAGCAAATATCGATCCCAATGCCAACCCGATGAGTACTCCGCCGATTCCTACGAGAAAGAACCGTAGACTAGCTTCCCCGATTGAGAACACACCTGTGAGCACTGCAGCTACAGCAAAGCGGTACGCAACCAAACCTGTGGCATCATTCACCAGACTCTCGCTTTCCAAGACAGTTACAATGCGTCGAGAAACATTGAGTCGCTGAAAAATGGTGGTGGATGCTACCGCATCCGTAGGTGAAACCACGGCTCCTAGCACGAAAGCAACAGGCCAAGTGACGCCGCTAATGACTGCATGTGCTACCACAGCAACAGCAGATATAGTCGCTACCACAAGACCAGTAGACAGCAGCAAAATAGGTCTGAGATTGGCGCGGAAGTCGTTCCAAGGAATATACCATGCTGCTGAGGTTACGAGTGGTGGTAAAAAGACGAGAAAGACGAGTTCTGGGTCGATTTCAACCTTGGGAAGACCAGGTATGAAGCCAAGAAAAAGCCCACCGAGAACAAGTAGAATCGGGTAGGGTACTATAATTCTTTCGGCAACTACTGCGAGAATGGCGACAACCAAGAGTATTCCAAGAATAATTTCGATGTTATGCATAGCTTATAACGGTTGAAATTCTCAATTCATGACTTGGCTCCACTGGCAATGAAAAAGGCTTCGGCAACAGGACCTAAAGCCAGAACCGGAAGAAACGTCAGTATTCCCACAATGATAATAGTTGCAGCTGTGATGAATGTAAACAGAACAGTATCCGTTGACAATGTTAACGCTGTTACAGGTGTAGTTTGTTGATAAGAGAAACTTTCAGCTAGGAGTAATACGGCAATGATTGGAATAAACCGTCCCGCCCACAAGATAACAGCAGTCGTCAAGTTATACCAGAGTGCAGTAGGTGCAGGTTGACTGTTTCCTAAGCCAGCCATATCAGAACCATTGCCAGCAGCAGCAGAGGTATATTCATAAATTACCTGCGTCAGCCCATGAAAGCCTGGATTGCTAATACCTGCTAAGGTATCGGGAAAGGCTAGAGTGATCAAGGTGGGAATCAAAATCAACATGGGGTGGATGAGTACGATTGCGCCCACTAGGGTAATTTCTCGTTTGTTAATCTTGCGTCTGAGAAATTCTGGCGTTCGCCCTACCATCAAGCCAGTCAAGAACACTGTCAAAAACACGAAGACAAACAAGTGAGCCGTTCCAGTTCCTATTGCTCCCCAAATGACTTGAAGAAACATGTTTAAGAGGGCGCAAAAATTACTCATCGGCATGAGGGAATCAAAGGCAGCGTTGGATGATCCAGTCATGGTGGCGGTAGTAGTCATAGCAAAAAGAGCCGTTTGCGCCCAACCTAGTCTGACTTCTTTGCCTTCTAAATTGGGTATTTGTTCACCCAAAATAGAATTGAGCTGCGGATTACCGAAATACTCTTCGAGAGCAGTCACACCAGTCAGCACTCCAAAGATGACCAACACCATCCAAAATAGTAGCCACGCCTGCTTGATGTTACCGATGAACACCCCGTAGGTGTAGATAAAAGCAGCCGGAAGGAGTAGCTGACATAAGATTTCTAATAAATTAGTGCCCCCATTAGGATTTTCATAGGGATGAGCAGAGCCGATCCCAAAAAAACCACCGCCATTATCCCCTAACATTTTGATGCTCTCAAAATTGGCCACTGGTCCACGGGCGATCGCTTGAGTGGTACCCTCTAAGGTAGTCACTATCTGAGGCCCTGCCAGAGTTTCTGGGACACCTCCGATGAGTAACAAAATTCCAACTATGATCGAGATGGGCAGTAAAACCCGCGTGATAGAGCGGATTAAATCAACGTAAAAATTCCCTAGTGCTCTACCAGTCAAACCCCGAATAAAGGCAATTCCTACTGCCGCACCAGTAGCAGGAGCAACAAGCATCAAAAAACCTAAAGCTGCTATCTGGCTAAAGTAGGACATGGTTGTCTCAGCAGAGTAGTGCTGTAGGTCAGCAGCGACCAAAAATGAAATGGTTGTGTGCAAAGCTGTATCCCAAGTTAGCATCCCTAAATCGGTTGGATTCAGAGGCAACCTTGCTTGAAACATTAGCAAGAGAAACACGAAAATCGCCATTGCCGAATTGCTAATTAACACAGATTTAGCATACTGCCAACCTGTCATATTCTCTTCGGTATCGACATTGCTGAGCAAGTATATTCCCTGTTCTAAGGGCATCATTACCGGATCTAAGAATGTTTTTTTTCCTAAAAAGACATTAGCTAAGTAACCGCCAAAAATAGGAGTTAACACTACTAAAAGGATTAGTGTGAGAGCAATTTGAAAAAATCCTTGCAACATGAATTAGAAAAATATTTGATGAGTAAGTTTCTTACATAAACAAGAAACTAATTTTTACTTATTAGCCAGATGAGAATAAAAATTTCTGCAATATCTTTATTATGCAATATTTATTGAAAATTCTGTCTGGAAATATTGATTCTTATTTGTAGATATAGAACTGACTATGCCTATACTTATTTTAAAGTTATAATTTATATTTGACGATATATATGTATATATATATTGTTTCTTGAAATTTTGTTAAGTAACTTTATTATACCAAAAATAGGATGGGTATTCTTTCTGAGGAATGATCAAACATTTGGTGTTAAACAATGAAAATCTGATGAGCAGAGAGATCAAACAGAGTCGGTGTCCCAAAATATATAGGGAGATATATTGACCATCCGTAAAAGTAGCAATATGTTAATTGATGTCAGCTTGATTAAGAGTTTGCCTATTTAAAGACCAGCTACTGAGGTGTCACTCTTACAGTATGCTGATGTTCCTTAAATTCAAATTTATTGTTTGGTAGCACCCCAAAATTCTCACTTGCTAATCGATGAAAAGTTTAATAGGGATGTTTTTTATTGCTTTAGGCGTAATGTTTGGAGTAAAATTTGTGGCAGAACATTTAGTTACATTGCGATCGCCAGAACTATTGAATAATTCTTTAAGACCTACCTGCGTATCCCATGCCACTCAAACAGAAAATTGTCATCAAATCTTAAGAAAATCAGTAGAGTGAAAGTTTTCTAGAAGCTTTACTAACATTCTCTTGTCTCTCTGTCCTCGGTTATTGAACGCGAACAATCACCAAACAGAGGTGTTTACCGATGAAATTATCAATCATTACTGCAACATACAACAGACCAGAAAAATTGAGCGCGATATCACTCCCTAGTTTGATGAACCAAACTGACAGAGATTTCGAGTGGGTGGTAATCAACGATGGTGCAAACCCCCAAACTAAAGAAATTATTCGCTCTCTGGAAGCAGACTTCCCCATCGTCTACCTAGAGATAGCCCATCCAAATTCTGGATTTGGGTTATGCCATGCACGTAACCTAGGCATAGAAACCGCCACAGGGGAAATGATCAGCTATCTTGATGATGACAACAGTCTACAAGCAGAATTTATTGCCTCAACAAGACAGTTCTTTCAAGCTAACCCCCAGACTAGATATAGCATGGCTTCAATGAACCGCCGCCGCGATGTGACTAGGGATGGTTTTACCATCCGCAATGGAATTGAGTTTCTCTGTCCTAGCCATCCAGATTGCTCGTTGGAGGAACTCATTAATCAGACTCAGATATTTGACAGCAACGGATTTACCCATTATAGAAATAATTGCCCGTCGTGGAATCCAGATTTTCGAGTGTTTGCTGACTATGAGTATTTGTTGCAATGTACCAACAGTTGGCAAAGAAACACCTTCAAACTGCAACCTCAAGTTTTGGTAAATTACATTCAATCGAGTGAAGGTATCATCGGCAGTTCAACCTACGACCAGTGGGCAGAAGAAATTAGTCAAATTATCAATAACCATCAGTTCTACTCACTCTCAACGTATGAGGTTGAACACCTCGCCCTGATTGCTAAAACCTCCCAAAGTAAGACTAATCGCCACACACCTGCTTTTTGCTAAAATAACCAACAGATAAATGGAGTCGCGATCAGGATACCAAAGTCGTACGGTTGTGTTATGAACAATTTAGACAAACATCCTGCTCAGAATTATGAAATATTTGCGTTGTGTAGTACTGAGTCTATTCATCTACGTGTTATTACTGACTACGACAGCCACACCCTCTTATGCTGCTAGACAAGTTATTTTTCGGTACGGTTTATTTGAGCAATCACTACCTGTTGCCGATTTACGTAAGTATGCCGATACACAACAAGTTTCTTCTGATTTACGATTTTTTCTCAATTTCTTCAATCGCGAACAAGTTCATGAGTTTCACCAAGCTTTACAAGTAAAAATATCTCTTGAGCTTGCAGCTTTGGATAAGGTATTAAATACAGAACTTGCTAAAGAGATTTTATCTGGTTTTTCCCAAGGGATCGCCCGTCGTGACAAAGCCGGGGTACAAGCACTCTCCGCTGCTGTTATCCAAGGAGCTAACTCTCAAGATGGTTTGAGCGTCGTTAGCTTTCTTGCAGCTTATCCTAGTGAAAGACT
>CAZZVG010000242.1:0-7646 GCA_964657295.1 Iningainema sp.
AGCGTCTCCCCTTGGGAGAAGCGACTGACAATGCGGTCGTTTCTTTCATCCAGTCGTACTAAATCAATTGGTACAAAAATTCACCATAACGAAGAAATGATTGGGATATTATCCCAATCATCAATGTTACGTTACCTTCCTCAAAATTTAATCAGCTATAATTACACTGCTCCGGTACCTTTGCCTCTCACATCTTGATCTATCGAGAGTTCGCCTTCGCTACCATCGTTTATTTCTTGAAGTTCCTCAGCACGGCTTGCTTTATCTTCTTCTATTTGCTGATCAGCATCGCCCGGTACTTCATAGTACATTTTTGGCTCAACTGCGTAATTATTTAACAAACCTTCTTTATCTACAGTGTAACCATCTGTGGTCTTTACACTACTACCAGGATTTGTTTGATCGTCAGTAGCCGCACTAGCATTTCTTTCCTCTGTCGGTGTTGTTTTAAACTGTGCTCCTTCCCTTTCCCTTCGAGCCGCAGTTTCAGCAGGTGTAATTCCTCTATCGTAATTATTGTCGTCAACGCGATTAGATGAATCTGTAGCTTTGTTAACTTCTTGATTAGACATAAACTATGTCCTCTTTAAACAACTTATTATTAACTTCAAAAACTAGAGTAAGCTTTTCCTCATAGAAAATTTACTATCTTTAGAAGTGAATTGAATAAAAAAATAACCTATTTTCTCTATCTTTAGACAGATTTTTTATAATTCTTTATGAAACAAGTGGTATGAGGTAATTGAGCATTATTCTTATTTCCTATTCTCCTCTAATAAACTTGCCCACATTTTTTGCACATAATAGCCCTCCTTTTTAAGGAGAACCAGTGCCGTGAAATCTCCAAACTCTGAGCGGTGCCTTCTTTGTGATCAAAACTTCGGGAAGTTCAAAAATCCCTTTGAGAAATTAAAAACCCGGTTTCTTAAAGAAGTCGGGTTGCTAAGATTTTGGAATTGCTTTATACTTTCAAAACAGCTTAATTAAGAACGATTAGCATTTTTTCTGCCTGTCACTTCTTTTTGGAAAACTTGAATGTTATCACTTAATTCTTGTCGAGTAGAAGCTTTTAGAAGATAGCGCGACAAAAACCAAATTGTGTAACTTATTCCTACCAATTCAAAGAATGAATATACTATAGGGATATCATTGATTGCGTCTAAAGCCGCAAATAATACTCGAACTCCAATAAGTATTACTACTATTAAAAGAACATTAAAGAGCGACTGCTTATTGTTTTCAAAAAAATCTCCTAAATACTCAGGTAATTTTGCCAAAAAGTCAGAAACTTTTGCCCCAATTTGTTGCCATTGAGTTTCGGGTTCTTTTGCTGGTGGTAGCATAGGTAAGCTTTGCGTTTGTGACACTTCAATTGAAACAATATCAGTCGGCTCTGATTGTTGCATTTTACTTTCCATAGTTTTCCTAAATTATTGATAATAACAACTCTATTAGTTAACAATCAGCCCTTCAGATGCGCTCGTGAGCAGGTTGGGGAAACCCGCTCCATGCGTGGCTGCTTATCTCACAGTACCCAAAGGCAGAAGCCCATCGGCGCATACTCCGTGGGTTGTTGACTATGAGCTAATCGGGTAACGCTCGTGTCAAGGAAGTCGCTCCTCGTATTTAGAGCGGGTTTCCTGCCCCATTTGCTCTGCTCTCACTATGATCGCTCAGCTATGATCAAGAATGTAAACATAGGTGAAGACAATTAGAGCTTTTAAGAGTCACTGATAGCTAAATACTGAATGCTGACAATTATTCAGCTTTATTTGGCTTTTGGCTGAGCAACTGTGACGTTAACAACCACGTTTTTAACGCCTTTGATTTGCTTAGTTAAAGTCGGAATCTTATCTAGCTGAGATTTATTAGCGACAGTTCCGGCAACAGTAACCGTCCCATCTTTTTTAGCTTCAACTGTAATGTGACCATTAGGTATATTTGCCTCTAACTTGTCACGAACCTCAGTAGCAAGAGCGCTTTCAGAGCGATCAGAAGCTTTCCCATCATTCAATTGATTGTTTCGCTGTTCGTGAGCGCGGATGTCAGCATTTAGTTGGTTTCTACGGGTTTCACTTTGAGCATCACTTTGTGCTGCTTGGGTTGCTTGTGCACTTGGGACTTCAGATGGAGCTACGCTAGGATTGCTTGGTGCATCTGCAGTTGTCTTTGCCTGATCATTGCTACAAGCAGCAGCACCAAATAGTAAAACGCTACTAATTAGGAGAACAGTGAACTTTTTCATTTGTCTAGTAATAAATCAAAATAGGGCAATTGTGTGGAGGAGCAAGGAGCAACTTTTTGAATTTTTTTGCTCCTTCGCTTTTAATTGACCGTTAACTGTAATTAAACAGTTTGATCGCGGTGGTCGATGATAATAACAGATGGGCTATCGGAACTAACCCCTGTAGAGTAATTCGTGGAAGTAGGATGAACAACAGGTGTTTCGCTACCAACGCGATCTCTACCGCCGTCAAAGATTTCAAATTCCTGAATACCGCGACGTTTGAGGATTGCTTCCGCACGACGAACTTCATCGTCCGTACCATCAACGAATACCACATAATCGCCTCTGTTAATGCGATCGCTGTAAACTCTTGCCCGATTTTCAGGAATTCCCAAACCTACCAGTCCGCCTGTCAATCCACCTGCAGCGGCACCAATGGCTCCACCAGTTAAAGCTGTGGCTATAGCTGTAGCGACTGCACCACCTGCCATGACAGGACCAATTCCCGGAATTGCCAGAGTGCCTAGACCAATTAATAATCCTCCCAAGCCGCCTAATGCACCACCCGTTGCTGCGCCCGCAGCAGCACCCTCGTCTGCTTTATTACCTGCTCCTATCTTTCTATCCACCCCCGCAATCCGATCACTACCATCTACATCTTTGGCAATCAGCGATACTTGGTTCATGGAAAAACCACTGTCACGCAGTTCGCTTAATGCTGCTTCTGCGTCTCTACGATGAGGGAATACACCAATTGCCCTTTTAGATGTTTGTAAAGGTCGATCTGTATAAGCAGGTGTCGAACCAATTCCAGTCGTTGTTTCAGGGGTAGCCGCATAACCTAGTGGTGGTGAACCAATTCCAGTCGTTATTTCGGGGGTAGTATAACCTATTGGTGATGAACCTATTCCAGTTATTGGATCAGGTGTCACTGCGTAACCAATCGGCGATGCACCAATTCCATCAATTGCTGGACTTGTTCTAGTGTCAATGGGTTGGTCAAAGGTTTCAAATTCTTCGATGCCGCGACGTTTAAGAATTGCTTCCGCACGACGGACTTCATCGTCCGTACCATCAACGAATACCACATAATCGCCTCTGTTGATGCGATCGCTATAAAGTCTTGCCCGGTTTTCAGGAATTCCTAAACCTACCAATCCGCCAGTTAATCCGCCTGCAGCCGCACCAATAGCGCCGCCAGTTACGGCTGTTGCTAAAGCTGTGGCGACTGCACCACCTGCAATCACAGGACCAACGCCAGGAATTGCTAATGCACCCAGACCGATTAACAATCCTCCCAAACCGCCTAATGCACCACCTGTTGCTGCACCCGCCGCAGCACTTTCTCCTGCCTTGTTTCCTGCACCTGCAATGTTACCAGCATCTGCGTCTTTAGCGAGCAGCGACACTTGGTCCATTGAAAAACCAACATCCCGCAGTTCGCGGATTGCAGCTTCTGCGTCTCGACGATGGGGGAATACACCCACTGCTCTTCTAGCTCTTTGCAGTGTCGTTGTGTTGCCAACTGGTGGATTTATGACAGTGGGATCGTACATTTCCCACTCTTGAATCCCATGCCTGCTGAGAATTGCTGCCGCACGGTTAATGTCATCTTCTGTACCGCTGACGGTTACTACATAATCCCCGTGAGCAACGCGATCATGATAGAAGCGAGCGCGAGCATCTGGTAATCCCAATCTCGTGGCGTCAAAGCGATCTCTGATGCTTAGGCCTGCAAATGGTCTACCAAGCTGATCCTTGTGAACTAACGAAATTTGAGTTAAGGGAAAACCAGCCGCTTGCAAAGCGTTAATTGCTTCTTCGGCATCGTTTCTATTTTGGAAGTAACCAATAGCGTGCTTGGTGAAACCTGTATTAGTGACAATACCGCTTGTCTCTGAGCCTGGTCTTTCATAAACGGCAAATTCTTCAACTCCTCGACGGTGGAGAATTTCCTCGGCTTTAGCAATTTCTGCTGCCGTGCCATCAATAATGACTAAATAGTTTCCGCGCTGTACTCGTTCATTATAAACTCTTGCTTCCTCTTCAGGAATTCCTAACCCAACCAACGAACCCAGCAATCCACCTGCAGCCGCACCAATTCCTGCTCCGGCTAAAGTCGTAGCAATGGCAGTTGCTGTTGCCCCAGCAAGCATAATCGGACCGAGTCCAGGAATAGCCAAAGTCCCAAGACCAACCAATAAGCCAGTCAAGCCACCTAACGCGCCTCCAGAAACCGCCCCGACTGTAGCACCTTCGTCAGCTTTATTGCCAACTTTGTCCTGCACTTCAGTCCCAGCAATCTCGTCATTGCTGTCTGCATCCCGCTTAATAACAGAGACTCTGTCCATTGGAAAGCCGGAATCTCTTAATTCATGTAACGCACCTTCCACATCGTGACGATTAGGAAATACGCCAACAGCACGTCTATGTACACCTATAACCATAAATTAGTCACCTCTATCGTAAAAAGTACTTATTCACAAATTTCTTGATTTCTCTAGTGCTATTTACGCATTTTTTTTGACAAATTTCCTCAATCCCTTGGAATAATTTTCCTATCTATCGTGGGTAATAGGGTTCTCTAATTAATTCCTAAATTTTTAAGAAAAGTAAAGAATCTCATCATGGCAAATTTTCACTTACCTATGTCAGAGAGCCATAAACTGTAAATCATTTACTAATGATATTATTTTTTAGTTGCCATTAAAGATTAAAAAAATTTACATTTTATAACCTTCTAAAAGAGCAACTCAGTGCTATTTCGTGCATATGGAGTTGCTGGTAGTCGGTAATTGGGAAAAAGAGGTGCTCATTATTCTTTCTGACTATTGCCGATTAAAATACATAACTATATAACTAGCAAATTACGATAAATAGTATGTGCAAAAAGAATACAAGCTCCTTTTTTAGGGAAAATTAAAGAATGATTTAGATTCAGGGACTTAATGTAGTTTTGTAGCATCCTCAGTGAAGCCCTTATTGTTTATTTTGGTAGCTTCTACTACCTACTAGATGCCTTCATTTTTTGCCCTATAATCTAAAGATTTGTCCTGATATAGTGTTTCTAAATGATTGTCAAAGTGGAGCGGTCCAGTAACTTTTGTGTTTACTAGATTTAATGAATTTGTAAACTTTGATAACTTCAATAGGATCTCTACCAGTGCGATCGCTCCTTGAAAGTCTTTTCTGTAAAAAAAAATACTTAGCTTTTCAAAAATTACGGCTTGAACGACTAAGTTCGTATATTCTACAGCAGAACCTATGCCCACATCCTTACAGAGCAGAAGAGTGGACAAGTTTTGTTTGTCTAGTTGCATCGCCGGTTGCGTCAGGATTCAGTACGACTGAAATGCTCTGTCTCAGATTTACTAAAGGTTGATCTGCGAATCGGAAGAATGAATGTTGACTTAAGTAGTGTTAATTTAGTTGGTGCGAATCTTGACAAAGACAATATTTTAGCCAAAATGGGAAGTAATTTGTTAGAAGTACTCACAAAAAAATTTACCAAACAGAGTATGAAAAGCCAGATTATAGCTACGGTTGTATTTTTAACCACTATTAGTTTAATAACACCTGTTTCGGCTGCGAATACTGAACAAGTCAGACAACTGCTGGCAAGTAAACAATGTCAAAATTGTGACCTAGTCAATGCTGGGTTGGTGATGGCTGACTTATCCGGAGCCAATTTAAGTGGAGCCAATCTGGCTGGTGCTAACCTAAGTCGGGCAAACTTAAGCGGTGCCGATCTTAGAGGGGCAAACTTGAGCGGTGCTGGTTTATTTGGTGTTAATTTGAGTGGTGCTAAACTCACTGGCGCAAGTTTGAATGGGGCTGACTTGAGAAACACTTATCTAGTGAATGCACAATTGACTGGTGTTAGTCTCAATGGTGCTAATTTACAAGGAGCAGTTGGCATACCATTGCAACTTGCCACTCATCAAGAATTTTATACTTGGGGTGTGGCAGAAGCGGAAAAAGGTAACGCCTCTCAAGCAATTAACCATTTTACTCAAGCGATCGCCATCAAACCCAATTACGCCAGTGCTTACTTAGCTCGTGGTATTACTCGTTATCAAATGTTTGATAGGGAAGGTGCCACCCAAGATGCTCAGATGGCTCAAAAACTCTATTTAGCTCAGAATAACACTACAGGATTGCAAACAGTACAGGCTTTTATTCAAGAAATGCAAACACCTCAAACACAAAAAGTAAGTGCTGGGAAACCAAGCTTTATGGACTTTGTCGGCGGTCTTTCCTCACTTTTACTCAATTTATTTCCCTTTTAAAATGCCGTACTCACTTAGCCTTTGCATGAAGCTCTTAACCTACGACGGATTTCTTGCCATCAGGACTTGACTGACTATCAGCATTTTGCAGTCTGCTCTAAACTCAATTCTAGCATTCATTAGAGTTGATGTAATCCAATGACTATTTCTAACCAATTGTGGACAGCAAATCAAGACATTGTACAAGCTTGTTTAGAGCATCCCTTTGTTCAAGGCATTAGCAATGGCTCGCTGGAACCGCAGAAATTTGCTTACTATGTAGGACAAGATGTTTTTTTCCTAGAAACCTTTGCTCGTGCTTACAGTATTGCTGCTGCTAAAGCGCCAGAATTGTCAGGATTTCTGATGTTTCATAGTCTAGCAGGTGCGGTTTTAGAAGAACTGCAATTGCATGAAGCATATGCTGCCAAATGGGCAGTCAATTTGCATTCTGTGGAACTGGGAGTAGCCACCCGCCGCTATACAGACTTTTTATTAGCCACGGCTTGGGGTGGAGATGTGGGTTTGACGGCTGCGGCTATGTCGCCTTGTATGCGTCTCTATGGCTTTTTAGGAGAACAGTTAGCTCATGATGGTATTCCCAATCATCGCTATGCAGACTGGATTCGGACTTATAGCAGCCCAGATTTTCCGGCATTAGCGCAAAAATTGGAAAGTTTAGTCGAACGCTACGCTTCTACTACAGCCTTATTACACTCAACTTACCGTTATGCGATGTTGTGCGAGCGAGACTTTTTTCAAGCCGCTTGGGTATCCAACGGTTGAGCAATAATGTGCAATGTGCTGTTGATGGTGGTTTGTAATTAAGGAATCGAATACCTTAGCGGAAAAAACTACTTATCTTATGTACAGTGTACATAAGATAAGCGGCTATGTACCTTGTGTTTCAGATCAGGAAAGTATGTTAAGAAATATAACGTACATCAGTAACTGATAAACTTTCTGGTTTGAGGGATACTACTACTAAAGTTATTTTGAACTAAGGGCAATGAATCTAGATGATCTGTTGAGTCGCTATAAGGCAGGAGAGAGAAATTTCAAGGGGGCTAACCTTATTGGTGGTTACTTGAACGAAGTCAATCTCAGCGGAGCCAGTTTGCATGGAGCATCCCTTAGCGAAGTAGATTTGA
>CAZZVG010000243.1:0-1244 GCA_964657295.1 Iningainema sp.
TTTTCCTTTTCTTTCTTTTGCCTTTTAACTTTTAACTTTTGCCTTGTTCGGTCAGTAGAACTCGTAGTTTGTCATTCGTAATGATTACCTTATGTGTAAAAGTAGAGTGCGTTAATATAACGTAACGTACCTTAAAATTATTACTTTTCCGGCACTTTTTCAAAATGAAATCCGCCCTCTTGGAAACCACCGCAGCGATCGCCTTTACCCTTACCTTTAACGACTTTAACCAAGACTGGTTCTTCATTACTACGCTCACCGTCTATGAACTTAAGTCCATGTCCTGAAGTATCCTCTGGTGAAAGCTCAATAGATTTGAGGTTTTTTAGTACAGTTTGTCGAGAGGGATTGTCTGATGGTGACATAGCTTTAATAAAAGCCTCAACACTTAAAATCCCATGGCTCAACTGCAAAGACTCGCGATCGCATCCTCTCAGTTCCAACAAGAGCAAATTTTCCTCACCCAAGATCAACAACATTACCTAGGGCGAGTGTTACGGTTGCGCGAAGGCGATCGCTTTATTGCAATGGATGGTCAAGGAAAATGGTGGCTGGCGCAGCTAGAAGGAAATCTTGCACGGGTTTTAGAAGCACTCTTAGTCCAAACTGAGTTACCTATATCTATTACGCTCATAGTAGCGTTGCCAAAAGGGAACGGCTTTGATGAAGTGGTCCGGTGTACTACAGAATTAGGTGTTTCTATAATTACTCCTGTCATCAGTGAAAATACTTTACTCAACCCCAGTCCACAAAAACTCGATCGCTGGCGGCGCATCGCTCAAGAAGCTGCAGAGCAATCAGAACGCTCTTTTGTGCCAAAAATTTTAGAACCAGTTTCCTTTTCGTCAATAGTCAATAGTCAGGCGTCATTTGTCATAAATCAATACATATGTGAGGCTCGAGGTAATTATCCTCACTTGCAAGATTGCTTACATAACCAAGGACTTTGGACAAATGACCAAGGACCAATAACAATTGCGATTGGTCCTGAGGGAGGATGGACGGAAAAAGAAGTTGAGTGTGCGATCGCTGCTCAATTCCAACCAGTTTCTCTTGGTCGTCGCATCCTCAGAGCAGTCACAGCCCCTATTGTTGCCTTATCAATTGTGGCAGCGCAATTAGAATCAACAAGCAAAGCGAACTGAAAGCTCCAAAAAGAAAATCAATCAAAGACATTATCTTTAGTTAGTTATATAACTATAAACGTCTCACAAATCAAAAGCTGTGTCGGTATCCTGGCTTTT
>CAZZVG010000243.1:1344-4089 GCA_964657295.1 Iningainema sp.
TTATATAACTATAAACGTCTCACAAATCAAAAGCTGTGTCGGTATCCTGGCTTTTGAGAATTGCCATGATTTCAACCATATCGTTTTCAATGCGGTAATAAATGCTATTCACACCACATACGCTACGGCGATAACCTTTACGGATCAAATCAACAGAGGGGTATAAATAGGGATGTGCAGCTATTTGCTCAAAACGGTCAAAAAGGGCATTATAATACTGGTCTGCGGCGGCTTCGCCCCATGTCTCAAAGCCATAAGAATAAATTCGCCGCAAGTCTTCCTTAGCCGCAAGCGTCAATCGATAACTACCCATTAGGATGCAACGCTTTCTTGAATTCTGCCAGAATTCCCTCACGATCAGGGGCGATAAAATCGCTTTGCTCTGACTCGATTAGCCTAAGACGGATTTCTTCAGCTTTTTCTTGTTTGGCGCGAGCCTTGCGTATCAGGTCGTTCACCACATCACTTTTGCTAGCGTACTCTTGACTCTCCACCTGTGCTTTTAACCAGGCATCATTCGGGGGTGTAAGAGAAATGCTTTGACGATTCATACTCTTTTCTGTGGGTTTGTGATGCAATTATACACCAGAATTGCACCACAAGGAAAAGATAAAATTTAAAGTAAGTGAGTATTGTTGCAAATCAAGGCACATGAACGGATTCACTAAACCTACATATTTCTGATCGGGGAAGAATAAGGAGTGAGGAATAAAAGCCATAAATCTTAACTCCTCATTACTAACTCCTCATTTAAAAATATGCTTGAGCAAATTGCCGCCGCTTTTGAGAAAAAAGATTATCACACTGCTGCTAAATTACTCAAATGCCTCCAAAAAGAGTCACCGGAAAATCCTTGGGTGCAGTTTTATCTAGGACGGCTGTATGAAGTATCCAGAAAGCGCCAAGAAGCAAAAAAAATATATCAGCAATTGTTGCGTAGTACGCCTAATGTGAAGATCTTAAATCAAACTCGTCAGGGTTTGCAGCGGCTGGAAGAAATTGAACTTGAAGAACGAAAACAAGCGATCGCCCAAGCAACATCTAATGTCAGTGACACTGAATTTGGTGTCTTAGTTTTAGAAACCATCAGCAATGAACTAAAAACCCAAGCAGCGCAAAAATTTGCCCAGATTATGCAGCTAGATCCTTACAGCGCACGGTTAGTTTTACCCAGTCGCGGTTGGCGTGTGTATCGTAGTGGGGCGATCGGGGAACTAAAATTTTATGGTAAGCAGCTACAAAAAGCTGCAATTCCCTGCTTTTGGGCAACGTTAGCTGAAGTTCAGAAAATTCAAGTTTTTCAAGTCAACTATTTTCCCAAATCTACACCTACCACTGTTGTTTGCCGCAATCAAGCAAATCAACTTGGTTCCCTCAGCTTTGATTGCTCTGAAGTAAAAGCGCGTGTGCTGGGATTATTGCCCATCTTTGAGGAAGTTGCAGATCGGGACACACGCGGTAAGTGGGAACGCAAAACCCAAACCCAAGACTACTTCCATTTTTGTGATTTACACTTACCGAGTAGACATTGCATTCTACGACTTTATGATCACATCTACGACTTTCAGCAAGGCATAGAAATCACTCCTCAAGCAAACCTGAATACAATCAGAAGTCATTGGAATAATTTACTTAACTGGCTTAATCAACAAATGCAAATTAGCGATCCTCCAGTTCAGGTTTGGTCAGACTTCACTCCATTTGCAGAAACTGTGCTGGATCAGACGGAAATCTTGAATCAAATGCAGTCTCACATTCACCTATTTCGGAGAGAACAAACCAATTGGGACCCAGCATTTCATTTATATAGTGGACTGGTTTTTGTCAAAAACTTCCGTGAGCAATCATAAACATAGCATTACCGCCAATCAATTAGAAGCCTTCACAACCTATTTGGGATTGCTATGGTAATGAAAGATGGAGTACGTTTCTTTGGCAGTTCAAATCACCTCCAATGTTGATAAGATAAATTTTAGTATAGCTAATGTTTCTAAATATGGCAACAGGTAAAGGAAAAAAAAGAACAAGAAATCAACCAGTCTTATATGAAGAGTTGAAAAAGTGTAGAGGCATCTATTTGACGGATACAGCTTGGCAAATGGCTCAAATATCAGCCATAAAATCAAAAATAAGTGCCAGCGAGTATGTTGAGCAATTGATAAGAAATTATCACGCCTGATAAATCAGGCTGTGTCGGCATTCCACCGCGATATAAATAACGTTGATTCTTCAATTCATTTAATTTCTTGAAGAATCAACTTCGCGGCTATCTGCCTCCCGGATTGCTATGGTATATAAATCCTGACATAGACGAACAAAGAGGAAAAAATAATGGCAGCAGAATTTAAACACGTTATGTTGATGGTTAAGGATGTTCCTGCAGCCGTAAAATTTTATAGCGAGGGATTGGGGCTTCCGGTAAAAATTGCTACTCCTGGTTGGGGTGAGGTAGATGCTAATGGTACAACAATTGCCTTTCACTCTGCTGAGTCAGATGCTGATGTTGGTTCCTCACCAATTTTAAGCTTTCATGTCGATGACATTCACGCCGTCATCGCTACCTTAGAAAGCATCGGAGCAAAACTCGAAGGACGAATCCGCGAACCTTCTTTTGGTAAAGTCGCAGCTATGCGTACTCCAGACGGACATCTACTCAGCCTCTTACAACCTGTTGTCGTTGCTGCAGCTTAATAGAACAGAGCGGCTCTGCATCCAATAAAAAATGTAGAGACGCTACAGGTAACG
>CAZZVG010000243.1:4099-7629 GCA_964657295.1 Iningainema sp.
CAGCCATTAGCCCGAAGCACTGTGTCTTACTTCTCAGGGTGAGAATCAACTATGTTTAGATAACTCCGTTCACAGTTTACAGAGGAGGGCTGATAGCTGAATGCTAATCGCTCCACAAATTAGCCAGGAGTTTTTACCTCACGTGCCATATCTAGAAAAGAACTCATATTCGCACCAGGACGCCGACGACCATTGGTATTGGTGGGGGCAAGATGTTTGGGTGCGAAGGTCTTGTCTAGTACGGGTTCTTGGAGGACTTTGGCTGCTGATTTCCCTGTTTTGGCTAGTTCAGCCTTGACACCTTCAGCAGTCTGCACGAGTTCAATGTTAACTGCCTGGGCTTGGGCTGTAGCTGGAGATGTTTTTTTGCCGTTGGATGCTGCTGGGGCATTTGAAGCAATTTTCTCTGCCGCTTTCTTAGTGTTGGATGTTGCTGTTTTCGCTGCTTTTTGAGTATTTGTTGCTACGGTTTCCGCCGCTTTTTGCGTGTCTGATGTGACTGTTTCCACAGCTTTCTTTGCATCTGATGCGGCTGTTTCCACAGCTTTCTTCGCGTCTGATACTGCTTGTTTAGCTTGCTCTAAAGGGATTGCATCGGCGGCTTCGTCCAGTACCATGTAGTAGCCTTCTTTTGTACCACGGAAAAGCCCACCAAAAAAATTCAAAATCCCGGAAATTAAGTTTTTGATAAAACCGATCATGACAATTGCTCCTGCCCTTTATATCTGGTATGTGACCGCAATCCTTAAAAAAGTTACGGGATATTGTTACATTTTATCAAAGTAGAATTGACCTACCTATCTGAACGTATCACCTAATTTAGGTAACAGTCTTTCTAGGTTCTTGTTTCATTAATAACATTGTTTTAACATTACAGGACAAGTGCTTTAGCGTCTTTTTCTCAACTATCTAGAGCCTGTATCCAGTCAGAATTAATTATGGGATTTTACTGTCACCAAGAGCAAGATTTTGACTGAATGCTTTACAAAACTTAACACTTTGTCGGAAAAAATATATATTTGAGTCCAAAAACTAAAGTGGCTCAAACCAGTAAAGAGACTGTCATACCTTGTTTAGAGTTGATGATTATAGTTAGCTAAGTTTTGTATAGACTTAATTAAGCTTAATTTTACAAATGAACAATATGATTCAGCAGATCAATCCTGTGTTATTAGTGCATGGGATTTTTGATACAGGTAAGGTTTTCCATAAAATGGTTCCTTATCTGAAGCAGAAAGGCTGGACTGTGTATGACCTTGATTTATTGCCCAATGACGGTTATGTCGGTCTTGACAATTTGGCACAGCAAGTTGCCAATTATGTTGATGCCAACTTTTCACCAGAACAACCACTAAATTTAATTGGCTTCAGTATGGGGGGAATCGTCAGCCGTTACTATGTTCAGCGATTGGGAGGAATTAACCGAGTACAACAGTTTATCACGCTCTCTGCACCAAATCATGGCACTTGGATTGCTTACTGTCGCCAAGGTGTCGGTTGTATTCAGATGCGTCCGGACAGTGCTTTGTTACAGGAATTGAATCGAGATGCCGCCATGTTAGAACAGATAAATTTTACCTCTATCTGGACTCCTTACGATTTGATGATTGTCCCTGCAAATAGTTCACAAATGCCTGTGGGAAAAAATGTGGTAGTGCCAGTTTTCACTCATGCTGGAATGCTGACGGACTCGAGAAGTCTAGCGGCAGTGGTGTCCGCACTCGAAACTCCCGCTAAGAGCGATCCTCTGGTCAATCAAAGTAGAGAGAAAGGGAATCCAGCACTTTCCTAAAGTATACAAAAATCTCTGAACCACACTCAACCACTCAAAATTATTGAGGATTGCCTAGATTATATTTGTGCAGCGCTCACTTGATCGCCAATTTGTGCATACTCGTAACTGCCAAAAATCGCCTCAGGGTGACGGTAATACTTGAACTCCATTAAGTTATAAAAAGGGTCTTCTAAAAAGAAAGTACTATGTTCCAAGGGAGAACCAACAAAGCGGTGCTTGGGTTCTTCCCGAAAAAGCAGGTGCCGATGTTGTGCTTTTACCAGTAAGTCTCCCCAGTCATGTTCTGAAGTAAAGATCAGCCCAAAGTGTCTGGGATAAATACCGCGTTGAGATGTCAGTGGTTCAAAGGTAATGTGAGCAACGAGTTGATGACCGTAGAGATTAAGAATTAAAGCGTGAGAATTTTCTCGACCAGGGATACAGCCCAAACCATCAACATAGTATGCTTTTGTCTGGGCAATGTCCGTGACCGGAAAGGCAAGATGAAACAAAGTTTGATTCATTGGTCATTGGTCATTTGACTAAAATGTAATTATAGACTCACAGAATGGCGACGATCCTCCCATTCCTAGAAAGAATGGGAGGATCGTCGCCCCCGTCACCGTCATTTGTCAAAAACAATACAAATGACAAATGACTAATGACTTTTGTTAAACGTTTAGCTGCTGCCGTTGATACAATGACCAGTACAAACCCTTTTGTTGTAAAAGCGCAGAGTGAGTGCCCCGTTCGGCGATCACACCCTTTTCTAAAACCAAAATCAAATCAGCTCGTTTTAGGGGGGCAAAACGGTGGGCAATCAGGAACACAGTGCGGTTAGTGGAGATTTTTTGCAGGTTTTGCAGCACTTGCTGTTCAGTTTCACTATCTAAGGCGCTGGTAGCTTCATCTAAAACTAAAATTGGCGCTTGTGAGAGAAACAACCGCGCCAAGGCAATCCGTTGTCGTTGTCCACCAGATAAAGCTGTACCGCGTTCTCCCACATTTGTTTCGTAACCGTTGGGTAATTCACTAATAAAGTCGTGGGCCACAGCACATCTGGCAGCTTCTACAGCTTGTTGAGAGGTAATGTCAGGATCGCCGAGAGTTATATTTTCCAATATAGTACCGTTGAATAAGAAATCCTCTTGGAGAACTACGGCAATTTGTTGGCGCAGTGAGGCGAGATCGGCACTTTTAATATCAAAACCATCAATGAGAATGCGTCCTGATTCAATTTGATAAAGGCGTTGTAGCAGCTTAGAAAGGGTACTTTTCCCAGAGCCAGAGCGTCCGACAATGCCAATAAACTGCCCTGGTTGTGCAGTGAAGGAGATTCCTCGCAGGATCGGTTCGGTGTTGGCACGGTAGCGGAAGAAGATTTGCTCAAAGACGACTTGACCGTTTAAGGATGGTAACACTAAACCTGTTCCCGGTTCAGCTTCTGGTGCAACGTTAAGAATATCGCCTATCCTGTCTACGGAAAGCAGGACTTGTTGCAGATTTTGCCACAACTGTACTAAGCGCAAAAGAGGCCCTGTGACTCTAGCAGAAAGCATTTGAAAGGCGACTAGTTGACCGATGGTAAGATGATGTTCGATTGTTAACTTAGCTCCAAACCAGAGAATGAGTAAGCTGGAAAAATTAGTGAGGAAGTCACCGATATTGCTGCTGATGTTGGAGGTCGTCGAAGCTTTAAAACCTGTGCGGATGAAGCGGGCAAACAATCCTTCCCAGCGATCGCGTGCTACTGGTT
>CAZZVG010000244.1:0-7617 GCA_964657295.1 Iningainema sp.
CCCCTGCATCCCAATTGCCTGGGCTACGAGTTTTGACTTCGATAAATGCCAATATGGGCGATGAGGAAGACGTAGAGAAATTATTTGTCTTTATGTCCTCTTCCCTCAACTCATCCAATTGAGCAATAATGTCAATCTCTCCACGGCGGTAACGCCATCGACGGTGTAAAATTTTCCATCCTTGGGATTCTAGCCATTGAGCTACCAGGTTTTCTCCTGCGGTACCTATATCGTGATAATTATATGGAGGATGGTTTGCCATGAGCTAAAAATACAATGAATTCCTGCTTTAACAATCGGGTTTGGGCAAGTATACTCCGTGTATTGCTTTGGGGAGTGTTGTGCATCACTGTAACTGTAGGTTTTGTGCCAACAGCTTTGGCACTCGACTATAACAAAGATAGTTTGCTACAGGCTGATTTCTCAGGACGTGACTTAACAGATTCCACCTTCGCGCACAGTAATCTCCGCTCTAGTAACTTCAGCCACGCTAATCTACGTGGTGTCAGCTTCTTTGCTGCTAACGTGGAATCGGCAAATTTTGAAGGAGCTGACTTAACCAATGCGACTTTTGACTTGGCTCGCTTAGTCAAAGCGAACTTGACAAATGCAGTGTTGGAGGGTGCCTTTGCGACTAACGCCAACTTTGCTGGTGCCATTATCGACGGAGCAGATTTTACTGATGTGCTGCTACGTCAAGATGAGCAAAACAAATTATGTAAAGTAGCCAAAGGGACGAATCCAACCACAGGGCGCGATACCCGCGATACTCTATTTTGTCGATAATATTTGAGAATATTCCCACAACTTTAAATTGCCTTGGTCTATATAGCAATCTAAACAACAAGATTCCCGACTTCGTCAAAGTTGTCGGGAATCCTCGCTGTGCGCGATTTTCACAGGCGATACGGCGATACCGCCAAAGCCTGCGGACATCGCAAATCCAGCCTACTTGTGTAGGCTATAACTTTTTAAGGTATAATAGATTGCTATGTTAGCCACCCAAAAAATTCCAGCTGTGTGAAAACGGATACGATCTTTTATCGCCTATTCCAAAGTTTCCCCAGTATATTCTTTGAACTGATCGATCAACCGCCACAAACGGCAAATGATTATCAATTCTCATCTGTCGAAGTGAAACAACTCGCCTTCCTGATAGACGGCGTATTTCTGCCTATCAATAATGTACAGTCAACTGATATATATTTCGTTGAAGTCCAATTTCAACCTGACAAAAAATTCTACTCTCGGTTTTTTACAGAAATATTCCTTTACCTTGATAAAACCGAACTTACCAACAATTGGCGTGGAGTTGTCGTCTATCCAACTCGCACTATAGATACAGGGGAAACACAGAGATATCTCGAACTACTTAATCAAAAGCGAGTTCAGCGGATTTATCTGGATGAATTAGATTCAGTCACACAACAGTCTGTTGGAATTGAGACACTCAAGTTAGTCATTGAGCCAGAGTCAAGTGCGGCAACAAAAGCCAGGAAGTTGATTGAGCTTGCCAAACAACAAATAGCTAATCAACTTATCCAGCGAGAACTTATACAATTAATAGAGACGATTATTGTTTACAAATTTCCCCAGAAGAGTCGAGAGGAGATTGAACAAATGTTAGGATTAAGCGAGTTAAAGCAAACTAAAGTCTATCAGGAAGCCAAGCTTGAAGGTAAACTCGAAGGTAAGCTCGAAGGAATTCCCTTTATGCTGAGCTTAGGTGCAACTGTGGAGCAGATAGCCGAGGCGTTAGGTTTGGATATCGAGCAAGTCAAACAGGTAGCTCGGAACAATTAGCGATGCCCGCAGGCAACGGCTTAAGCCGTATCGCCAGTAACTGCGGAATGATCACGCGGATTGGGGAATAACATGAGCCTCTAGACATCACAATAAATCTGTGATGGAAAACAGTCGCTGGCGATCTAATTCTTGAAGCTGCAATTTTTCAGTATAAAAAGCTTGATAATAAGACTGCCACTGCTGCGGTTCAGCTTCTGGATCAGTTGTCTGCCAAAGTTCTAAGAAGTGTCGATAGCGCTTTTCTCGCAGTACTCGTTCTATACAAGCAATTGCTGCTTGTATAACTTGGGGAGTGCGAAGAGTTTCTTGCTGTATTTTCTCGTTCAAGTGAAATAGATGGAGAACTAACGCCATTTCCTCTTCAAACTCCAAGCATTTGTCTTGTACTGTGGAGATTAAATTGTCATCTATTCCTCCAGATGGGATTTCTAAAATTTGTTGCCATAGGAAGCGGTGATGGGAGAGGCTAAATTGCAGATCTCTCTGTTCTAAAGCTTCATTAATTGCTTGACGTTGTTCGGGAAAATGAAGGTATATCCATAGTAGTAAAGCCTCTGCTTGTTCTAGAAGACTGGATTCTTTTGTCGGGGCAGAAGATTTGCGATCGCTTTTGGTTTTAGCCAAAGGCGTCTGGTAAGGTTTTTCCCGACTTCCCTTCTCAGGAGCAATTTGTGTTAGGAGATTTTCTACCCGTAAAGGTATAAGTCTGGTATCCCCCAAACTCAGTATTTCTGCACAGTAAGAAACATAATAATTGCGTGTATCATTATTAGCAATATTTTTCATTAATTTGACTAACTGTTGAGACACTTGCTGAAAATCTGTGGCTTGTTTCAGGTTACGATCTTGGATAATTTGTTGAATTTGCCAGTTAAGCCAGAGAGGGGCATTTGCTAACAGTTCTCGATAGTCTTCAGGCTGATGTGCGTGCAAGTATTCATCAGCATCCTTGCCATCGGGTATATTGAGAATCTTTAGTTGAACTTCACCTTTATATGCCAGTTCGGCTATTTCCCCGATCGCTCTTTCTGTGGCAATCTTTCCCGCTGCATCAGCGTCAAAGTTAAGTATTAACTGTTTAGAATCAGTATAACGTACGACTTGTCTGACTTGTTCCAGGCTGAGGGCAGTACCGAGGGAGGCGACGACGTTGGTAATGCCGACAGAGTGAAGAGCGATCGCATCAAAGTATCCCTCCACCACGACAACGCTATCAGATTGGGAAATGGCAGCTTTAGCTTTATCAAGGGCAAATAAAGTTTTACCCTTAATAAAAACTTCAGTTTCCGGTGAGTTAAGATACTTCGGTTGTTCTTCTCCCAAACATCTACCACCAAAGGCAATAACACGCCCCAAAACATCATGGATGGGAATCATCACGCGATCGCGGAAAACATCATAATAACCGCCTGCTTCCTTGCGTGGTTTAATCAATCCCGCTTTCTCCACCAGTTGCACTGGATAGCGTTTATCTTCCACCAAATAGCGATAAAGGGTTTCCCAACCTGCAGGAGCATATCCGATGCCGAACATCTGTATCGTTTCTTCCCGCAATTGGCGCTGGGATTGCAGATACTGTAGAGCATTGTCGGCGCTGTGCTTGAGGGCGTGTTGATAAAACCGCGCGGCTGTTGCCAGAACTTCATAGAGTTGCTCCCGCAGGGACAGCTGACGCTGCAATTCCTGTCTTTGTTCAGGTTCTAGGGTTGTGACAGACACTTGGTAACGCCGAGCTAAATCAAGCACCACTTCCGAAAAAGAGCGCTTCTCCAAATCCATCAAGAACTTAATCACATTTCCTCCAGCTTGACAGCCAAAGCAGTAGTACACTTGCTTAGTCTGGCTGACACTGAAACTGGGACTTTTTTCCGAGTGAAAGGGACACAAACCTATATAGTCCTTACCGCGCTTGCGTAAGACAATATGTTCGGAAATCACATCATAGATTTCCGCCCGTTGTTTAACTTCCTCAACCGTATCTGGATGCAAGCGAGGTATATACATATTCGTCTTTTCCTTCGTAATTAGTAGTTAGCAATTAACAATTAACAATTAACAACTAACCACTGATAGCTATTATATTCTTGTTGCCAAACTCAAAATGATGTGTAAAATCACTCATGCCTAAATTTATCAGGAAATACTAAAGATGGGACGTATTTTTATTTCAGCTGCTCATGCAGGTAAAGAACCAGGCGGAATAGATCCAGGGGCAATCGCTGGGGGGACAACCGAAGCTCGGGAAATGATTTTGCTGCGAGATTTAATTATAACCGAATTAAGAACACATCATTTTGAAGTTTTGGCAGTTCCTGATAACCAGAGTACAGCACAAACTATTGCCTGGATCAATTCCCGCGCTCATCAAGGTGATGTCGCCTTAGAAATTCATGCTGACGCTGCAACGAATCCTTCTGTACGTGGGGCAAGCGTCTTTTATATTGCTCATAACGATCAGCGCAAAAGCAATGCCGAACTCCTGTTGGTAGGATTGCTGCGCCGTGTACCCCAGTTACCAAATCGAGGAGTCAAGCCAGATACAGCTTCTGGGTTGGGCAGTTTGACTTTCTGTCGTCAGGCGATAATTCCTTCTTTATTAATGGACGTTGGCTTTCTCACCAACCCTGACGATCGCTCTTTGCTACAAAATCGCCGCCGCGACTTTGCCTTGGGAATTGCCGATGGAATTGCATCCTGGAGTCGTGCCGTCGATCCCGGTTCTGAAGACACATCGAACCAGACAGTCATTAATATCACTATTAATGGGCAAAATTACTCAGAAAAAGGTGTGCTGGTTAATGGTAATGCTTACATACCCATAGACTTAGTTGATCGCTTGCGGATCGATTTGTCAAAAGCGCCTGATGTCCGTCGAGTTACCTATCGGCAAATAGTTTATATCAAAGCTGTTGAACTCAGAGCGTTTCATGTTTCTATCTCTTGGGATGCTGCCAGTCACACAATCAACTTACGCTCAAATTTACCAATTAGCTTGGGTCAAATTGACCATATTATATCACGAGGTTATACTTCGGAAGTGCAGTTGCAGTTATTCTTGAGAAACAATAACGAAAGCGGTTTGGTGAAATTTCCCGATCTCCCAAAACTATATCGTGAAGAAGCCTCTATTGAAGGGGTGAGTTACGACATGGCTTTCTGCCAAATGTGTGTAGAAACTGGATTTTTAAGGTTTGGTGGCGATATCAAGCCGGAGCAAAATAACTTTGCAGGCTTAGCCACAATTGGTGGAAGCTCAGCAGTTGCTTCATTTGATAGTGCCAGAATTGGGGTGCGGGCGCATATTCAACACTTGAAAGCATACGCCAGCTTAGAACCCTTGGTAAAAGAAGTTGTCGATCCGCGATTTAGCTTTGTGACACGTGGCATTGCCCCATTAATCAATCAACTTTCAGGACGCTGGTCAGCAGATTTGCAATATGGTGCTAAAATTACAGCAATGCTCAAACGCTTGTATGAGTCGGCAGGACTCCTGTAATCAGCACTGATTATGCTGTTTTGAAGAAACGAATAATTTCGCGAACATGATCGAGAAATTGTCCATCAGTGGTAAGTTGAGAAATCGCTTGTCTTGATTCTCGTGCCAGCCGTTCGTGTTCGGTTTGATTTGTGGCACGTAATGCTTCTAAACTAGCAGCAAGACGAGCTGATTCAGTGCGTGTTTCTTCTAGGTAAAGTTGTTGATTTGCTGCTAATGAGTAGGCATTTTCTGGGTTGAGTTGTTCTGACATCCGCTTCACAGTTTCTTCAAGAGTGTTGAAGCGGTTACGGAGTTCTACAATATCTTCCCGAGGATACTTCCATTCTTGACGAATCATTGCTAGACGCGCATATAAATACTCGTAGGCACTGATAGCTGGGCGTAAAGCGGTTAATAACAAGGCTGCACCGGAACCGACGTAACCTACAGCACTAATGCCAGTGACAGCGAGGATGTAAAGACAAGCGGCTGAGAGTAAGTGTAAGGCAATGGCAACCAGGAGCGATCGCTTTGCTAAAATTTTGACGTACTGCAGTTGTTTTTCATCTACGGCAATTCCTTTTTCAGTTGATTGTACTGCTTCTGCCAACACTTCTTTTGCCTGAAAATGCACATTCCACGGTACGGTAACAATCACCAACAGCCACTCAAAACTTGCACCCCCAATCACCCAGTCAAGAAAGTTGCCAGTAGGTATGTGGAACCATTGCAGTGTGCTAAAAGCTAGCAGTACCAAAACGACAATTCCAATAGTGGAACTGATAAATAAGTTGAAATACATTTTGCTCAATTTCCCCTCAAGGTGTAACTTCAATCATCTTCTTGGATTGAGAATCAGGCAAAAATCCTTGTGATGGTTTTCAAAGTTACACATAAATGTTTGGGGATTGGGAATTGTTACTCCCCGCAGCGCTCGTGTAAGATTACCGATGCAATTTTTTCTCCCCCTCTCCCCCTCTCCACTCATTTATTGAATCAGGTAGCTCCGCCAACCTGTAGCATCTTCGCCGTGTTTTTCAGGAAGGAGCAACCGCCAAGTTTTTCCCTCTTTTTGAAGTTGCATGTAAACTTTAAACGGTTTCCTTGGTTGCTTTAGACTGCGTTTTGGTAGCTTAAAGATGAGATCATAGGTTCCCGATACCTGAAAAGCTGGTAAATTTTGCACCGATAGAGGTTTTTGCTCGGTAATTGATAGGTGATTAATTTTAAATCCCCGAAAATCTAAATCTAGCTGTTGGTTGAGTTGCTGTTGAGTCTGTTCCAACTCCAACGCGATCGCATCATACACTAATTGGCGAGTCGGTGCCAGAACACTGGTTGTACAGCCTGTCAACATCCCTAAAAAAATTAGTATAATAATTAACCGTACCATCACTACTCCTCAGTATGAACGTCTTCGTTTCCAAAGAGATAGTATAACGGCTGTGACAGTTCAAGGTAGGATACATTTCCCCAAACGAGCATACCCACAAGCTGGCTAAAAGCAAAACCGCCATTTCACCCCAAGAATCTAAAACTTTATTAAAAATAGTATCCAAGTCTTTTAAAACTGTAATTTTTTTTCAATAATTAAGATTAATACCCTTACAAACTTTAGCACTCAATGTCCGTTACTGCTAATTTTTCTCCTCTCTACTTTAGCACTTCACTACCGATGAGTGCTAATCTATGCGGTAAGTATTTAGCTATTAGCCATTAGCTATTACAAGTAATAGCTTGAATATTTACACAACCCCTTACATGGCTGAGGTACCGAGGGCAAGATAGCCGAAGAATAACTAAAAACTCAAGAATAATACAACTCATTAATAATTGGGATAGTTGGGATGAAATATACTTTTGATCTTGTCGGTGTGTCTCCTATTTTACAGTTTTTTAATAACCAACAGCAGAGTGGGCAAACAGTAGAACCTCAGGTTGTAGAATATGTTGGCTCACACAAGTGTACACTTGATGCGTTCATCAAATCTGTAGAACTAGTACCACCCAAGATGGGTTGGGATATGGATCAAGTTGTAGGCACAGTTATAAAGTTCTGGATGAACAATTCAGAGAGTATTAACTATTGGAAATCCCGTTTAATTGATGCCGGTAGAGATAATGTCATTGTGGCAAGGGTTGCGGATATTAAGGCTTTGCAAGCGGAATTTGAATCGTTACTAGGTAAGAATTAAAACAAACACTTGCGCTTCTCTGGATTATTCCCTTGAGGAGCGCTTTGAAGTCAGAACCGCGATCTGGCTTCAAAGCGAGGTAAAAAGTATTGGGGTAAGTACAGCTTGACCGATACAAAAAAGGGATGCAGAGCAAGT
>CAZZVG010000245.1:0-7598 GCA_964657295.1 Iningainema sp.
CAAGAATCACATGGGCGTTGGTTCCACCAAAACCAAGAGAAGTAATTCCAGCCCGACGAGGAATTCTACCCGTTTTCCATTCTGAAAGTGTGTTGTTCACATAGAAGGGACTGTTAGCAAAGTCAATCTGGGGATTAGGCTGCTCAAAATGTAAGCTTGGTGGTATTTGTTTGTGTTTGAGAGCCAGAATTGTTTTAATTAAGCCCGCGATGCCAGCCGCCGCATCCAAATGTCCAACATTGGTTTTCACTGAACCAATAGCACAGAAGCCCTGCTTTTGTGTACTGGTACGAAAAGCTTTTGTCAGAGCTTTTATTTCTATAGGATCGCCCAGGGGTGTTCCTGTCCCATGTGTTTCTACGTAAGTGATAGTCTCGGCTTCTACCCCAGCAGCAGCAATGGCTTCTGCAATCACGTCGGCTTGACGTTCTACACTGGGTGCTGTGAATCCAGCTTTCAAAGAACCGTCATTGTTGACGGCAGAACCTTTAATCACTGCATGAATGCGATCGCCATCAGCAAGAGCATCCTTTAACCTCTTGAGAACCACAATTCCTACACCGCTACCAAAAATAGTTCCTTTTGCTTTAGCATCAAAGGCACGGCAGTGTCCGTCTGGAGACAAAACCCCATCTTCCTGATAAAGATAGCCACTTTTTGGTTGCATATCCAATATCGAAATACCACCCGCCAAAGCTATATCACATTCGTCATTGAGCAGGCTTTGGCAAGCAACGTGGACGGCAACTAAAGAAGTGGAACATGAAGTTTGAATTGCATAACTTGGTCCCGTTAAATTTAATTTGAAAGAAACGCGCATGGGAAGATAATCGGGATGATTTCCCAGGCTAATTTCCACATCGCTGACTGATTCTCTAATGTTGGAATTTGAATAAATATTGAACAAATAGTTACTTATAGTTGAACCAGCATAAACCCCTATTGAACCAGAGAAAGTTTGGGGGTCATAACCAGCATTTTCTAGTGCAACACACGCACACTCCAAAAAAATGCGGTGTTGGGGGTCCATAATTTCCGCGTCTCTAGGATTATAGCCGAAGAATGACGCATCAAACAAATCGATATGTTCTAGTGGAACTGCTGCTTTTACATAGTTAGGGTCACTGAGCATAGCAGAGTCTATCCCCATAGACTCTAATTCTTGAGCAGAAAAAAATGAAATTGATTCTACCCCATCTCGTAGGTTTTGCCAAAACTGTTCAATATTCTCAGCTTTGGGAAACCTCCCAGATAGACCGATAATACCTATGTCAGCATCATCTACGTCATTAATTGTTTCTAATTTGTTCATAATTATTTACATGTGTATTATTTAATAATTAATACTGTTAGCGATTTTTTATTAATTGCTTTTTAAGTTGACTATCGTTGACTTCTTTTATCTCTTCGTCTTTGACCTCGGGAAATACTTTGCTCAGCAGAAACTGTTTCATCTTGTTCAAGGCATATAATGTTCGCAAGGGAGTTTATAGTTGGTGCTTCGTAAATGCTTTCTATAGGCATTTCAACGTCTATTTTTTTGTTTAACAAAGAAATAGCCTGAAGAGCTGTTAGAGAATCACCGCCCAACTCAAAGAAGTTGTCGTAAATGCCCACGTTGTCAAAACCAAAGAGTTCTTGCCAAATGTCAGCAATAGTTTTCTCAACCTTTTTACGGGAAGCGGCATAAGTATTCCCTAAGATATCAGGCATTTGCTCAATCAAGGTTTCAAACAACTCATCAGCAGACTTTGCGTTTGAAGTAATCGGGAGGGACTCAGTAGCTAAGTTCAAGGATGAACCAGTCAAATGATTTGATAATCCATGAGTTTGATCGGTTATCAACTCTTTATTATTTGTTGAAATGCGTTCAGTTGGGAACAATCCTCCTTCTTGCATTTCAACTACGCTTTCCTTAACTGCCCAAATCACCTGCTCAATATCTTCATCAGTATGAGCTGTCGATAGATAAAGGGTGCGTCCTTCCCAGACATAAATCCCTTTTTCAAGCAAGTGATAGAAAAGCAAATTACTAAGTTGAGTCTGGCAATTAAAACGGAAAAGAGAGCCAAAATAAACGACTTTAATTGGTACTTGTTTTTGTTCAAAGTAACTATTAAGTGTCTCGGCTAATTGCTTTGTCCGTTGATTTAACTTTTCTTGAAGTTTGGAACCACTGTTCTTGATGTGATTTAGTGTAGCCCAGGCAACAGCCATGACGAGAGGATGCTTGAAAAAAGTACCAGCAAAAAAAGTTGTTTTCACTTGAGGATAAGACTCATCTCCATAATTCCACATACCTCCGTCCAATGCATCCATGAAAGTAGCTTTGCCAGCTACTACTCCAATAGGTATGCCAGCAGCAACAGCTTTACCGTAGGTTGTGATATCTGCTTGAATACCCCATAAAGCCTGGATACCGCCTGGGTGCATCCGAAAGCCAGTAACTACCTCATCAAAAATTAAAACAGTTCCAGTTTCTTGAGTTAATTGTCTTAGCTGAAAGAGAAATTCTTT
The DNA here is from genome assembly GCA_964657295.1 of Iningainema sp. Taxonomy (GTDB): domain Bacteria; phylum Cyanobacteriota; class Cyanobacteriia; order Cyanobacteriales; family Nostocaceae; genus Rhizonema. The sequence continues at coordinate 2,518 of CAZZVG010000245.1, forward strand.
AGGCTGCAAATCTGGGCGACTGCTTTGTATTGGCTCAACTAAAATTGCTGCTAAGTTATGAGCATGCTCAATAAGAGTATTGAGAGATTCGGGAGTACCATACTCCAACACCATCACATCCTCAGCCAAGTATGATGGAATACCTGAAGTCATGGGGATAGAACGCAGTGTTCCGTCATTGGTTGTGACTCCTTTGACCAAAACTCCGTCAGAACCGCCGTGATAAGAACCAGCAAATATAGCAATTTTTGAGCGTCCTGTGACAGAACGCGCTATGCGTAAGGCTCCCATTACTGCTTCTGTGCCATCGTTACAAAAAGCTGTCCGTTGGGCACCCGTCAACTCGCAAATTAACTCAGCTAATTGACCACAAAGACGCGATTGTGGACCATTTAGTATACCTTGCTTGCTCTGCTGTTGGATCGCTGCGATCGCAAAAGATGGCGAATGACCAAATAAAAGCGTACCAAACCCCATTGAAATGTCTACGTATTCATTGCCATCGACATCCCAGAGTCTAGCACCCTCTCCACGCAGAGCGTGGATTGGATATACCATCTCCTTAATAAAGGGAAAGAACCCTGATACCGCTCTACTATTGGCATGGTAAGAACGATAAGCCTGCGTCAGTCGTTTGGATTCTTGGGTACGCTTGACAAAACGTGCAATTAAGGCATCTAGATGTTTTTGCTGACGGGGACTCAACATCATTGATTCTTTCTCGATCTGTTGGGAAGCAGCTTTGGGTGTAGAAGCAATTTGTTGCTCAGACTCTGCCCTACTAAATGTAGAGGAGAAGTCTGTAGACCGATTTACACCAAACCCAGAGACATTGGTTGAAGTTTGAGCAATTTGCCCATTTTGATGGACAGCAGAAGATTGGATAACTTCCAATGAAGGCAAAACTTCTTTAGGTAAACTTCCCTGTGATAGTAAGTCTACCAGTTTAGACATCACCTGAAGATGCTGTGAAATAATCTGTTCAATGGCTGTATTTGCTACAGGTTTCTCGTCTTGTTGGTTAACTAGTTGCGTACCTGGAGTTTTGATTGATAATGGTGGCTGTGAGTTGGTTATGACATCTTCTGGTGGAGACACAGAAATTTCTTTTTTCGGCGATGGATTGTCATCGTTAGCTAAGATAGGCTCAATCCAGTATCTTTTTCGCTCAAAAGGATATGTTGGCAAAGGGATACGATGACGTTGCTCATGAGCATAAAATTCTGACCAATCCACATTTATTCCCTCTAACCAGAATCTGCCCAACGTATTTAGTAAAAACGCCACATCTGATTGTTGGTTCTGTGGATGTCTTAGTGAAGAAAGAATTACCATGCCAGCCGCTTTTTGCTTGTTAGCCAAGGTCCTTAATGTCTTCCCAGGACCAACCTCCAAGAGAATTCGCTCCGACTGTTGCAGTAATTCGGCGATTCCTTCGCTAAAGCGTACTGTTTGTCGTAAATGTCTTGCCCAGTATTTCGAGTCTGTTGCTTGTGCTACAGTAATCCAAGTACCAGTGACGTTAGATACAAAAGGAATTTTTGGAGAATTAAGGCTGATTTTGCTGACCTGTTCTTGAAATGGCTCTAGAATTGAGTCCATCATTTGGGAATGAAAAGCATGGTTCGTATGCAGACGGCGACAGTCCACACCTTGCTCGGTCAATTGTTTCTGTAAGTCATTTACCGCTTCTTCCACTCCAGAAACCACACACAGATTTGGTCCGTTGATTGCAGCTAAGGAGAGTTTCTTGCTCAGCAGGGGTTCGATTTCTTGCGCCGATAGTGGAACAGCCATCATTGTCCCTGAGGGAAGTTGTTGCATCAGCTGCCCACGAGTCGCTACCAGCAGCAATGCGTCTTCTAAAGAGAACACCCCAGCTAAACAAGCTGCTACATATTCTCCTATGCTATGACCAATCATTGCAGAAGGACGTATACCCCAAGTTATCCACAATTGAGCCAAGGCGTACTCAATCACAAATACTGCGCTTTGGGTAATATAAGTCTGCTTCAGCTGCTGGGTAGCAGCTTCTTTTTGTTCTACATCCGGATACAGTAATGTACGCAGATCGAGTTCCAAATAGGATTTGAGAACGGACGAGCAGTAATCAATCTGTTCAGTGAAAATTGGCTCAGTTTCGTACAACTCTCTACCCATGTCCACATACTGAGCACCTTGTCCTGGAAACATAAATGCAACCTGTCGCGCACAGGGTTCGGTGTAGTGGGTAAAAACCCGTTGCGGATCTGAGGTTTCTAAGACTTTTACTGCATCGTCAAGATTCTGGCAAACCACTATCCGGCGATGGTCAAAAGCTCGCCGACCCACACACTGGGTGTAAGCGACATCAGCGAGGTTAAGATTGGGATGCTGCTTGAGATGCTGAACTAAATTTGCAGTAGCAGTCTCTAGTGCTGATGCTGTTTTAGCAGAGAGTACTAATAACTGCCAGGGACGGGAATAAGTAGAGGGTTCGGAAACTGGGGCTTCTTCAAGAATGACATGGGCATTGGTTCCACCAATACCAAAGGAGCTCACTCCAGCACGGCAGGGGGTTCCATTCGTGTTCCATTCCGAAAGCGTGGAATTGACGTAGAAGGGACTGTTGGCAAAGTCAATTTTGGAATTGGGCTGCTTAAAATGCAGGCTGGGTGGTATTTCTTTGTGCTTGAGCGCGAGAACCGTCTTGATTAAACCCGCAACACCAGCCGCAGCATCCAGGTGTCCGATATTGGTTTTAACAGAAGCGATCGCACAAAATTTATTTTTATTTGTGGGACGAAAAGCTTGTGTCAGGGCTGCGATTTCAATCGGATCACCTAAAATTGTTCCTGTGCCATGAGTCTCTACATAGCTAATTGTCTCTGCTTCAACCCTAGCCATTGCAAGCGCTTCGGATATGACTTTCGCTTGTCCATCTATGCTGGGAGCTGTATAGCCAACTTTTAAAGAACCATCGTTATTAATAGCTGAACCTTTAATCACAGCATGAATACAATCTCCATCTGCTAAAGCATCTTCTAACCGCTTGAGAACAACAATACCTACACCATTGCCGCTAATCGTTCCTTGTGCTTTGGCATCAAAAGCACGACAATGACCATCAGGAGACATAATTCCCCCTTCTTGAAAGCGGTAGCCACTTTTGTGTGGTACTTGGATTGAAACCCCACCTGCAAGAGCGATGTCACTTTCGCCATTGAGTAAGCTTTGGCAAGCTAAATGAATGGCAACTAGTGAAGTTGAGCAAGCTGTTTGGACATTAATACTTGGTCCTTTTAAATTCAATTTATATGAAACATACGTGGGCAGAAAATCTTTACTATTTCCCATCGAAGTTCGGTAACTGCCCACCGATTCTATAATCTTTGGGTTTGTATAAATATTTGATAGAAAGTAAGTACTTAAACTGACACCAGCGTAAACACCAATTCGACCTGTATATGTTTGGGAGTCGTAGCCAGCTCCTTCAAGAGCCTCACTCGCACACTCCAGGAATAAACGGTGTTGAGGATCAGTGATTTGAGCTTCTTTCGGAGAAAAGTCGAAAAATGAAGCGTCAAATAATTCAATATCTTCTAATACAGCTCCTGCTTTTACATACTGAGGTTGACTCAACCTAGCTGGATCAATCCCAGAAGACAAGAGTTCTTCATCACTAAAAAAAGAAATTGATTCTACCCCAGCTCGTAGATTCTGCCAAAACTGTTCAAGATTTTTTGCTCCAGGAAAACGACCAGTCATGCCAACGATCGCTATTTCATCGGGGCAATCAAATGCATTTGAGTTATTCATGAAAGCCTCCTACTACTGATTTTTTTCCCGATGTTTTTGTCTGAGTTGTTTTTGTTGCTTCTTTGATTCTCTACGAGTTTCAACTAATTCATGGCTTGGTTGATTAGAAGGCTTTTCTTCTAATTCTTGACTGAAATGTTTCGCCAACGTGCTAATAGTTGGATATTGAAACATTTCAACAATTGATAGATCTCTGTTAAGAATTTGATAAAGTTTGCTATGTACCTGAACCATCAGCAATGAATGACCACCGAGATCGAAGAAATTGTGATGAATGCCGACTTTCTCAAGATGAAGCACTTCTTGCCAAATTATTGCAATAGTTTGCTCGAGTTCAGTCTCAGGAGCCACAAAGTTTTCTTCCAGATTAAGCTGTGGCTGCTCAGGTAGCGCCCGACGATCTATTTTGCCGTTGGGCAACAGTGGCATTTCTTTCAGCAGAACAAAGGCTGATGGTACCATATATTCAGGCAGTTTATCTAACAAATAGCGCCGAAGCTCGCTCTGGAGAGGGGCTGGCTGCTGGTTGGTAACAAGATATGCCACAACGTGCATATCTTTAAGTTCATCCTTCCGGGCTATAACTACAACTTCCCGCACCTGTGGATGTTGACTCAGTACCGCCTCAATCTCTCCTAATTCAATGCGGTAACCCCGGATTTTAACCTGGTGATCAAGCCTGCCAAGAAAATCAATGTTTCCATCGCTCAGATAACACGCTAAATCTCCCGTTTTGTACAGGCGCATTCCTGGGCTTTCGCCAAAGGGATTGGGAATAAACTTTTCGCTAGTCAGAGCAGGCTGATTGAGATAGCCTCTAGCTAAACCATCACCACTGATATAGACTTCGCCGATAACGCCGATAGGAACAGGATGCAAATGAGAGTCAAGTATATATATTTGCGTATTAGTAATGGGAGAACCAATCGAGACTTGCTTTCTAGTTTGTTGAGAATGGTGAGACAGCGCTGTTTGCGGAGCGTCTCCGTAAGGAGAAGGAGGGTTTCCCGACAGAGGCGACTGATATACACTACTCCATACTGTTCCTTCTGTTGGTCCATACTCATTAAATAGAGATATTTCTGATTTTAAGTGGTATGGCGATCTTAAATGAGTGGTGAACATTATTTTTGGAATGAACCGCCAAGACGCCAAGAGCGCCAAGGAAGGAAGGAGAGAGAATTTTAGAAATGATTTGCTATGGTGATGTTGTACTAATTCTGTTGGACAATGCTCACCTGCAACAATCACGGTATGAAGCGATGTTAATTGTTCGGGTTTTG
>CAZZVG010000246.1:0-7592 GCA_964657295.1 Iningainema sp.
AATATCTCCTCATCGACCGCAACTGATTCGTCTGCCTGAGGGGCAACAAATAAAGCATCGACCGGACAATATAGTTCACAAAGATAACAGGTTTGGCAATCGCTTTTACGGGCGATTTTAGGGGGAGCATTGGGCATTTTGTCAAAGACATTAGTTGGGCAAGCCATGACACAGATATTGCACTTAATACAACGAGATTCACTGACTAGTTCAATCATGTTAATTGTTAATTGCTAATAGCTAATTCTGCTGTTTTCACCCAAACACAATCTAGTCCACCACTGAGCAGACGATGATGTTGTTTAGCATCCAGTTGTGGATAGTCAAGGCGATTATGCATCCCCCGAGATTCTTTGCGTTCTAAGGCAGTGGCGTACATCCACCGTGCTGTTGCAACCATTGCTGCGGCTTCCCTTGCTGGGATTGCATGTTGATCTGACAGAAACGATGTGTTGCGAATTTCCTGCCACAGATCGTCCAGTCGATTCAGAGATTCTGACAAACCTTGTTCTGTGCGGAACAGATTGCGATCATAAGGAGTGACTTCTGCCTGTACTGCTCGAATCGCATCTGTGGAATCAAAAGTGCGGTTACTGCCAGGACAAAGTGCTGCCCCACCAACTCCCTGCACATCTCGCTGATTCACTCTACTTCCCAATTGACGGGCATAAGAAGCAGCCGCCTCACCCGCCCAGCAACCAGAAGCGCTTGCCCATGCAGCGTTCAGACTGCCACCTCCTGAGGCACCACCGCAGATGAGTTCTCGCGTTGCGGCATCTCCAACGGCATAAAGACCGGCAACAGAGGTGGCGCAAGTTTCATCAACAATCTGCAATCCACCCGTGCCCCGCACAGTTCCCTCTAAACGTAGCGTGACGGGAAAACGTTGAGTGAAGGGATCAATCCCAACTCGCTCAAAGGGCAAGAAGAAGTTATGTTGAATCGTCTGCATCCAACCTTTTTGTTCTTCAGTGGCTTTGTCAATACAAGCATAAACAGGTTGAGTCAGTAATGTACGGGCAATCTCTCGGCGATCGCCCTCAATAACAGTACCATCTTCATAAGTAAAAGTGGCATAGCGGTAATACACACCCTTTGTCACAGAGGCAAAGGCAGGAGTTAGGGCGTAGGCGTTGGAAAACTCCATCCCTGATAATTGGGCACCCGCCTCCGCAGCCATAAGATACCCATCGCCCGTCAAGACATTGCAGCCCAAAGCTTTACTGAGAAAGGCGCAACCCCCAGTCGCGAGAATGACTGCTCCTGCTTTAACTGTCCACCGTTCACCCTTTTGCCGAGAGATTCCTTTCGCTCCTGCCACGGCACCGTCTGTATCCACCAACAGTTCCAGCGCAGGGCTGTGGTCGAGAATTTTCACCCCTGCCTTTTTCACCTGTTTTCGCATCAACCGCATATACTCTGCACCTTGATGCAGTGAAGCAAGATAAAGATGCCCATTGTCATCGTGGGAAAAAGGATAGCCCCACACAACTAGCCGATTTAGGTTAATCCTAGTTAGATCCAATACGCGATTCATCCAGTAGCGCTCAGAAAGAAATCCGCCCAAAGTTTCTCGCCGGGACAACTCCGCCTCGCGGTTTTCCTCTAGTGAAAGATACCATACCGTTGTGCCTGCGGCTGCTGTGGCTCCGCTAGTTCCGCAGTAGCCTTTATCTACGAGGATCACCTTCGCTCCTTGGGTTGCCGCACTCCAAGCTGCCCAAGTGCCTGCGGGGCCACCTCCAATAACAAGGACGTCGGCTTCTAAATCTAGGTGGGTATTGGAAGTAGATGCTGTTTCTGAATCATGAACACTCACGGTTGCTGATTCTCCTAAATGCTATTTTTGGCTGATTGTTGGTGGCGTGATTGCTGCATACTGTTCTCTTGTCAGCATGGCTTCTTGAACATTCAGAGGTTTGGGTAGCAAACCATTTTTGTAAAAGTAATCTGCAATTCGCTGTTGCTCGTTGATTAAATTTGGGGAGATGGCTCTCAATCCATAGCCGCGACGGCTGATGACTAAATTCATCACATCTGTCGGTAATTTCTGTTCCGGTGCAATCAGCTTTGTCGTCTCTTTGGGATGTATTTCAGCCCAGCGCTCGATTTTATCTATCTCCTCAATAACTATCCGTAGCAATTCCGGATTATCTATTATAAACTGCTTTCCACCAATATAGTATCCACCAGGGGAATCAAGTTCTTGGGCATTCTTGATAACCCGCACCTTACCTGCTTTTTCAGCTATAGCTAGATGGGGATCGCCAGTTACCCAAACGGGAATTTTCCCTTGCAAAAATGCAGCACTGGCTTCTACGTTAGGTATACTCAGGACTTGAATATCACTATATTTTAAACCCGCATCTTCCAAAGCTCTGATAATAAAATAGTGGGATGCAGAGGCTTTTTGGAAGACGACTTTTTGCCCTTTGATATCTTTAATACTCTTAATAGAAGAATTTGGTGGCACAGCGATCGCACTCTTTCTACCGTTACCTCGCCGACCAACAACATAGGCGATCTGAGCACCTGCTGCTTGGGCGAAAATAGGAGGAGTTTCCCCCACTAAACCCAAGTCTATCTTACCAACATTCATGGCTTCCATTAGCTGCGGTCCCTGAGCAAATTGCGCCCACTCTACCTTAATTCCTAAGGGTTCCAACCGCTTTTCTAAGACTTTTGTTACTCTGATTAAATCGCCTGCTTGTTGATACCCCATGTGGAGTACTTTGGTCTTGATTCCAGATGTTTTAATATCTGATACGTTGCTAGCAGATAATTGAGTTTCTGTTTTCGGGCTTTCTTCTGTACAACTAATTAATGTCAACGAAGTTGCTAAGGTGAATAATCCCGGTACAAAGAGTAGCGTAAAGCGATGAAAGATTTGGAAATACTTAGTTTTGAATGTAGCAACCATAGGCTGTTATTGCTTTTTACCTACTATTTTAAAATCGGCTAAGATTCCCGACTTTTTATACTGTTAGAGAATAATACCATTTTGGATTTTGGATTTAAAATTGCCGTCAGTGTCTAGGTTATCTCAATCTATATGTCGCATTCTTTTTTCAAGTTGGGATCAATAATTAGTGTCTAATATTTCCCGTCAATCTTCTAGGAAAGGGTTAGGTGGGCAATGCCTACCTAAACCCAAGTAACCCTGGTAAATCTATTAGCTATTAGCAACACTTGCCAAATATTCTTCTGCTTGTTTCTCAATCGCCGTATCCTTAAAGAAATCACGATTGAGGCTGGTATATAATTCTAAGGGATGAATAGATAGGAAGTAGCGCAAGTCTTCTTCAGTAAGAATGCCCCGTTCCACCATACTATAAGCGTTGGATGTAACAGCAGTGATATCAGGCACATCCCAGTGACCTGAATCCGAACCCAAGAATGCTTTGACTCTGTCGCCAAATGGATTTGCTTTCTGATGGAAAGCGTAGGCAACTCTCGTATCGTCTGATTCTGTTCCAAAGTAGAAGTGATTCAGGAAGCGATCGCGCACATCCTCCGCTTTTGTCAGCCCCGCCTCAGCAAATTCATTCAGTTCGCCAGGATCTTCTGGTGCAAAGTATTTCCCGTGAAAGCCCAATCCACTACCAAGTTCGTCAAAACGGTCTTTCACTTCAGATCCACCATAACGAGCAAACAATTCGCGCATTGTTTCCCGGTTGATGTTACCAGGATGATTGTTCTGCAAAATCTCAGGATTGCGAGTTTCCCAGTGCCAGATGATATCGGTATAAAGGCTAGCACCCCAAGCCGAACCACCTTCTAGGAAAGCAAACTTTAGCGTCGGGAAGCGATGGGTAACACCACCAAAGAATAAGGCTTTGCATAATGCCTCACCGGCTGAAGCAAAGTGTCCAATGTGATTGTATTGGTAATTAGAAATCGAGCGACGAGAAGTCCAACCCATTCCGGAAGGGTGGACAGTGGGGACAACTTTCAATTCTACACATTTCGCCCAGAAGGGGTCATAATCGTAGGCGCTATCCAACGCGAAGGTATCAATCCAGGTTGCTTCCCGTTGCACTTCTTCGGAATATTTCTCGAAAGCTGGAATGGTGCGGGTGACATAACCAGGAATTTGAATAGCTTTGAGTCCTAGTTCTTTGACTGCGTATTCCAATTCCTCAATCCCTTCTTCTGGTGTATTCAAAGGAATAGTGGCAATTGGGGTGAGGCGATCGCTATAGGGACGGAAAATATCTGCATGATAGAGATTTGCTGCGCGGCAAACCGCCCGCCGCATTTCTTCGTTCTTGATTTGAGGTGCAAGGGTTGCCAAGTTCGGATAAAGGATCGCAAAGTCTGTACCAGCTTCAGGCAAACGTTCATGCAACAATTTTGGCAAGCTGATAGTAGCTAGATTTAAAGTATCCTTCGTCGGACGCCCCCAGAAAGGAGGACGGGCGGTGCGGTTAGCACGTCGTTCTTCCCATGTTTGTTGGAACCAACGAAAGCGCCCCGCTCCAGGCAAATGCTCTTTAAAGCTATCAGCAATTTTAGAACCACCCACCTGAGCTAAATAGTCAAGAAAGGCAGGTTCAAATTCCTGGGTATGCACATCGGTGTCAATGATGGGATAACCAAGCTGCTCGCGAATCTGTGCTGAGCGAGTCTTCTGAGGACGTTCAAGTGCTATTGTCATGAGAATTTCTCCATTTTTATATCACTCTTAGACCTGACAGTCGTAAACCCTGACCAAAATCAAAGCTCTGACGACAAAGGAAAAATTGAAATTAAAGGTGTATCTCAAATGCAACATCAGTTGCCTTGCTACATGTCATTTGCTCTATCTGATGCGTGCGCTCCGTAAGCTTTTCTGGAGGACAACTCTCATAGTGAGCAAACATCTTGTATCTGTTGTAGTTACGTCAGAATCATATACTACTGTTTTTAGATAGATTTAACGTTGATTTATTTAGCAGTATTACATAAGCCGAGCTTCAATACAAGTGTTTCGTCAACAAAATTTATGTTATTCAAAAAAATTGAGTAACTAATTGTTAGTTCGCCTAAACATCTCATGAATTCCCGCCACGGTTCACGCATAAGCCCAGACATAGTTTATACTTGATATAAAGTTTTATGAATCTAAAACTAAAAATAATTTATTTCAGTATAAGTTGATGTAGGTTTCCAGAAATACAGATTGCTCTCTTCAACTACTGCAATTGTCTTCAGACCACACAACTCATCTAGGATTGCTGTATGCACAAAAAACGTCTACAACGTCTGGCAAAGCTAGTTTTTCTAGCTTTGACCTCAGTTATTGTCATTACTTTAGTCTTTGCGCCATCTCTAAATTATACAGTCCTTGCTAAGGTGTCCGAAAGCGTTCTCCAGAAAAAAAGCATTGTGGCCGTCAAAGATACAGATAATATCGAACGGCTAGTAGATCAAGTTAATCAGCTACCAGATGCTAAAGATCGCCGCGATCGCGCGTTTCTGATTCGTCTCAAAGCAGCACTACTCCAAAGGAACAACTTCTCCCTCAATCATCCCAATAACGGAGATGAACAGTTGTATGCAAGCGAAAAATATATTGCCAACTTCACCAAGGCACTGCCACATGATGAGCTAGGTCAGGTTGACAACAGTGCCTACTCTGTCGAACTCAAAGCTATTGAGACTGGTAATTTTGCAGATTTTGAGGCTATACCGTTAGGAGGTACAACTAAGCTTGCCAACCCGGAAACTGCCTACGCTTTTGATTTAGAAGGAATTGATTCTCATGGACTAACCATCCCTCCTGCACCCACCTTCAGCAGTGCCGAAACAGCCAGCGACATTGCAGAGTCTTACTGGCAAGCACTCACCCGTGATGTGCCTTTCTCGAGCTATGACAATAGTCAAGACACTCAAGCCGCAGCGGCTGACCTCTCTAATTTTTCAGATTTTCGTGGACCGAAACAGAGCGCTCAAGTGACTGCAAGGACGCTGTTCCGGGCTGATCTACCAGGTGTCCTCACTGGTCCCTACATCTCTCAATTTTTATGGCTTGATGTTCCCTATGGGATCGGGGTTAGTGCCAACTACCCAACCAACGACGGACAACTTGGAGTTGGAGCGGTGCCAATTCCACTCAATTCACAGCAAAGGAATTTTGCGATTCCAGGCTTAGACTACCTGACTGAGCGACAAGAATGGCTGAATGTTCAAAACGGGCAGCCCTCATCAAAGCGAACTCAGTTGGAATCTCAGGCTCGCTACATTCACACCGGTCGTGATTTAGCTGAATATACCCATCGGGACTATCCCTATCAAACTTTTGTGAATGCTGCCCTGATTTTGCTCGGACAAGGACCAGCCGCCATTAAGTCAAACAATCCTTATTTGAATGCAAAAACACAAGTAGGTGGTTCCACACTAGGTTATAGAGACCTTTTGGATGACGTTGCCAGGGTGGCGAATCAAGCAATAAAAGCTGCTTGGTATCAGAAGTGGTTGATCCATCGCCGCTTGCGACCAGAAGCATTTGCTGGGTGGATTGACAATCAGAAGAAGGGCTTGGCAAGTTACCCAATCAACGAAGAAATATTAAACTCGCCTGTGCTTGAGCGAGTCTTTAGCAAGTATAGCAGCTACTTGTTACCACAAGCTTTTCCAGAGGGATCACCAGTTCACCCCTCCTATCCAGCAAGTCATTCAACCTACACTGGTGCTGCCGTCACCGTGCTCAAAGCCTTTTTCAATGAATCGTTTGTCTTTCCCAATCCAGTAGTTACCAGTGATGACGGTCTGTCACTGCTTAATTACACCGGATCTGCCCTGACTGTGGGGGGTGAACTGAACAAACTTGCCGCTAATATCGCTATTGGACGCGACATAGCAGGAATCCATTGGCGAGCAGACTCGATTGTTGGGTTAAAACTAGGTGAAGCGTTAGCTATTAGCATCCTTCAAGACCGCACTAGACTTTATAACGAACCTTTTAGCGGTTTTACACTCACCAAATTTGACGGTACAACAATCACCATTAAAGATGGAACAATTATCGGTTTATAAGAAGTCCCGTTGAAAACCCTGTTCTTTAGGACAGGGGATGCCAGATACCTGCGGAGGGAAACCCCGAAGTTTGCCCGGAGGGAAACCAACGCCAGTCGCCTCTGTCGGGAAACCCTCCTGCAGCGCTGGCTCCTCCTTGCAACTTCTCTCCTCCTACAGTACTGGCTCATGAAAACGATTTAAGCCCTTTAGGGCTCAGTCATTAAAGTTTTGGTAAATCATTAACGTGAATAATGTAAAGTTGTGATACATTAAGAAAGTCAGACAAGACGTAAAAACCTACTTCCGGACTGGTTGGAAGGTACGGCCCGAAATAACCTTGAGGAGACATCAATACGCCTTTTAAGGCAAACGTATTGAGCCGCGCGTACCTGATTAGTCAGGATATTAGGACTGAAAGGTCTTAAGAATCTCCGCTCCTTTAGGACGGAGAGTGTCAAAAAGCTGTGTAGAGGCTACAGTTGTATTCGCGTTCATTTCAATGCCCAATCATACGAATTTTGGTTGGGGTGGGTAGGTATTGACTTCTCCCGGCTTTAAAAAGACCGGGATTCTAAACGGATGTTGCTACGTGG
>CAZZVG010000247.1:0-7589 GCA_964657295.1 Iningainema sp.
GCCGCTCCGCGTCTACGCGCAAGTTGTCCAGACAGGAGCGATCGCATGAATGCTAGATTTTTACATACTATTGGTAGGTAAATCAATAGCTAGACTCATGATGGATAGTTATCTTTTGAGCTGCTTACAATAAATATTATTAATAGATAGACTACTGAAAGTAGGTTATTCTAGAAATATGAGTTTAAGTTATGGCTGTGTTCGTAAGACTTAAAGAAATTAGGAATGCTAGAGGAATCTCACAGAATGAACTGGCGCGGAAACTAGAAATGTCATTGGCTAACGTTCAGAAAATTGAGTATGGTAAAGCCAAGTCAATTCCTTTGGATACATTAGACAGGTTATGCGAGATTCTGGAATGTGAAGTTGGCGAACTACTGGTTCGTAGACCAGATCATATAGATGAGGTAACAGCAGCATAATGGAAATTGTAACAGAGACAATCAACCCTCATGTTTTGCCATCATTACCATTAGCTTCTAGGCGGGAGCTCCCTCATTGTCCTGCAATTTACTTTGTGTTAAGTGGAGAACAAATCGTATATATAGGACAGACAAATAGTTTATTGCAACGATTGCAGACTCATCATAGATTGAAAGAGTGTAAATCTCTTAAAAACGCAAGAATTGCTTGGCTTGAGTGCAGTGATGTTAAGTTAATGCCAGAGATTGAAAAGTCTTTGATCTACTGGTTTGAGCCAACCATGAATTCTCAATTTCAACAACGGTCAACTAAATATGGGGAAATTAAGAAGCGCTATCAGATCATGTTGACTGAGACGGCGTCTGTTGAGCTGGATCGAGTTGCTGATTCGCACTTAATCACCAGATCTGAATTAATTGAGCAGGTTATTAGGCAGGGGCTTTTAGAAAAAGTTGTATTGTTGGAGGAGTCGGCATGACTACAATTAACGGATTCGTAATCAATCGACGCTACAGAGCCGTGATTCTGTTCGTCCTTGTGCTTGGACAGAGCTACCTACATTTATAATCTCGGTCAGTAAGTTCGTCTTTTCGATTAGACACGAGTGTAATTGATTGTTGCACCTGAAGTTTGGTACGCCCAAGGTGAGAAAACTTTGGGTGTGCAAATATAGATGCTTGTTTTTTTATAGAAAGCGTACTCATAGCGCTAAAAGCATTAATGTAAAACCCCTACAGCTAGTTTGACAGGCTCCATAGTGGGGGTCAGTAACAAAAATATTTTAAAACTCTATGACTCCAATCATATCAGATTCCCCTGCATATAGCACGGGGACAGATGCCCTATGGGAAAAACCCACATTTGAACAAGACTTTGCCAGTGCCCGACAAGTCTCCTTAGAGTGGATACAAGCTCTCCCACCAGAACTTAAAGATGCAGCACTCTACAGACTGTGCAAGATAGTTGAGGCAAAGCCAACACTAGTGGAGTCGTTCACCCTCAACCAAGTCTTGTACCGCACAATTTCAGGCAACACATTCACAGAATCAGCAGAGTCGGCGGCTAAAAGAACAGGACACGAGCCCGAACGGGCAAGCCGCGCTTCGCGGCATCGCAAAACAATCCTAAAGGGACTTGCCTTGGCGAAAGAGCAGAACATTCTTGAAGAAAACAAACGCCCAGGAACCAGTAGCGAGTATTGGTTCAAACCAGTAGAGGAGTGGTTATCACAATTGGTAGTCCGTTTTACGGACACCTCTCGTCACAAATGTGACAATGTAGTACGACAGACAATAGAAGAACCAACATCCGTCGAGGTAGTCCTTCGTGAGGACGACCTTGTAGAGAACTCAAACACTGTTGTTGTTTCTTTAAAAGACTTAGAAGAAACAACAACAATATTTGTTAGCGTCCAGGGCGAGGACACCCCAAAAAGCACTCACTGGAAATATGTGGGACAGAGGATACCCAGGATTTATGTGCCGCCGGAACTGGACTCTGACACTGGCATGAAAATTGAATCAATCCATTCTGCAACCAAACAACCACGCCAATTCATTATCAAAAACGCCGTAGACTTGCTCTACAACAAGATGAATCAAATTCCATCATTTATGGAAGAGGAGCGCAAGCCTGCACCATTCACTGCGGTGAGTGCAGTGAATGGCGCTATTGGTACGCAAAGTACAATTCCCGATCATGTAATGCAGGCGTTAAAAGAAGCGGGGATTCACTTCAACGTTGGAGTAGCAGAACAGTTGTGGTTGAAGTACTCTAATAAATTTGAAGACGCGATCGCCTACACCATCGCTCAAGAGAATCGCGGCAAAATCAAGCAGAGCAAGGAAGGATTCTTCCGTAAGTCCCTAGAGTCGGGCTGGAGTTTTACCCAGTCGCCCAAGCACAACGAAGAGCGAAAACAAGTACCAACACTGCCACTACTACCAGAGCAACAACAATGGTACGAATGGGCATGTGCTACTGGGGTATGTGATGGTAGACCCGTTGCTTTTTTATCTTCTACTTGGAATGGAGAGTTAGGTGTATTCGTGTTTGTGCCTGCCCCTAATCCTGCACTATCACCGTGGGTCATGAAGCCGCGAATCGCAAGCTATGCGCGAGTTCCCAATCGCTTAAGTCAAACAGTCACTTAAAAAAAGAAATTTCAAGCTTTATTGGGCATCGCTACTCACAATTCCATCTGTGGCTGAACGATTACGTGTGAAGAGCGCCCTTGCGCATGGCTTATTGTAAGGTCTTGTCAAGAGCGATGACTTCATAGCTCGTGCATCCCTAGACAAGTGCGATGCCTGCGGCGGGCTGCGCCTACGCACGAAGGTTTACGAGCGTATCTTTTGGGTTGAATAGTGAGCAAGCACACAACGCCTTACTGGACTTGGACTTCAAATGCCCCAATATCAGCTCTACCATTGCTCACACGAGATAAACCGCGCTGGTCGGTTGTGGGGTCAGTATCCAGTATAGTTGGATCGCCTGCATCAATTGCTGGACTGTCTGGGAGGAGGGCTATTGTTTGGGTTGAACCACCATTAAAGTCTAAGGGAGCTAAGCGCGGGTCAATAGGGTTGTCGCTAGTGCCTACTATGTCTCCTGGGCTGCCAAAACCGCTGCTGGTAAAACTGCTGCTGTTGCCAATTAGGTTGTAGCCTAAGCTTGTGAAAGTGCCTGATACGTCGTAGTTGGCATCAGGAGAACGATAGATGGTGGTAATGCGGTTGGCGGCGATAATTGTGTTCCGTATCGTACCGCCGCCTTCTATGCCACTGCCGGAATTGTAAGCCTCGTTGCCACTAAGGGTACTGTTGTTTACTGTCAAGCTACCACTGTTAAAAATGCCGCCGCCATAGCCAATTTTGCTATTAACGCCGCTGTCTCCTAAAACTGTATTCTTGCTGAAAGTACTGTTGCTCACTGTCAAGCTACCACTGTTATTAATGCCACCGCCATAACTTGCGCTGTTACCACTGAGAGTACTGTTGCTCACTGTCAAGTTACCATCGTTATAAATGCCACCGCCATAGCCGCCGCTATACTGCACAATGACGCCGCTTGCTCTGTTGTCACTGATGGTGCTGTTACTTATTGTCAGAATACCTGTAGTCGTGTTGAAAATACCACCACCACGAACATTAACATTGCTATAGCCGCTTACACCGTTACCACTGACGGTACTGTTGTTCAATGACAGGACACCTGTGTTGTAAATGCCACCACCCTTACTGTCACCGGTGTTTGACCCGTTATTACTGATGGTGCTGTTGTTCACTGTCAGACTGCCACCGTTTAAGATACTACCACCATAGCCAGAAACCTGAACATCATAGCGTATGCTGTTGATTATTGAGTTGTTGCTGATGGTGCTGTTGTTCACCGTTAGAGTACCAGTGTTGTAAATAGCGCCGCCTGTAGAGGATTTTGCAAAGGTCACACTCTCTCTGTTATTGCGAACAATGCTGTTGTTAATGGTAAGAGTACCACTGTTTTTAATTCCACCACCGTTGTCATCCGTCACTAGACCATCAGCAACAATCAACCCATTGAAATTCACAGTTGCTCCTGTTTCAATCTCAAACACACGCGAGGCATTGTTACCACTCACCGTCACCAAGTCCCCACCCGTCAACGGGTCACGCGGAGCAATGATATCCAAGTTGTGGGTGATGTCAAGTTCTCCCATATTCAAGGTAATGGTCTGTTGATTGGAGAACAAGTCGCGGTCAAACACAATCAAGTCGGAATTCGTGTCAGCGTTTGCCTGATTAATGGCATCCCGCAACGTTGTCACACCTGAGCTTAAATCATCTACACCATCGTTGGTACTGTTCACCGTAATAATGACACTGGGATTTAAATTAATGCTTCCAATACCGAGTATGTCTTGCACATTATCCCCGAACACAGGTGTTAAGGGCGAGTTTGTATTAGGACTAGGAGATGATAAATCCATATATTTAAGTTTTGTAATGAGAGTCAATTACAGTCTTTACTGAATCCCCGATGATAAAAACTCTACAACTAAAAAGTTATTAGAATGTTATTGGTAGGTTAAAATATGTCTTTAGATTGCAATAATACTTGGTAACATCTGCGCATATCTCAGCACTACAATTCGTGTAATCTACGATCGCAACTAGCTAATCATAGTTCATGTGTGATCGCCCGAACATTGACGCTTGCTTTTAATCGTCTGGAGATCGTCTCTAGAAAGACATTTCCGTTTTAAAATAGCTGCATCTGAACAACTTCAGATTCCTTAACATTATCAAGATTCGACAAGGAAATACCTAGCAACCGAATACTGCGGTTCTCCAGTTGAATGCCAACAAAAAGTGACTTTGCTATGGTAGCAAGCGAACTTGTAATTTGTTCTTAAAAATCCCGTTCACTAATTGGGGCTGTTTTGACATTCCCAGTAGGTACGGAATGTAGGGTAATTGTATAGTTCATCCACTGCACACCAGCCGCTGTTTTAGTTTCCTTAAAATCTAACCGATTATTGAATTTAAAAAAAGAAGGATTTTGTGAAAATGAGCGCTTACCCTGATTCCAATTTTTTCCTAAAGTGAACCGGATGCTACAACCGCACGGGCTAATTTTCTTAAGGAGCGCTTCATGATTCGCTTGAACATAGACAAATCTCCGCGTTTTTTTGGAGCTATTATCAACAAGTTTAACTGCTGCATCTTTAGTGATGCCATTGATAATTTTTAGTGTCCCAAGGCTAGGTGAATCTTGAGGTGGAATAATCTCAAAGCCGTTTGATACGAGTATAGGACGACTTGAACCGGAGGAGTGCTTCGCTATAGGAGAACGATTTGGCACAGTTGATACAAGTGTTGGTAGTAAAATTTTCATAGATTGCTGTGCGTTCGGTAATTGTTGTGCTTCAATCCGAAAATTCATGATCCCCAGCACAGCCAAAACAGTAAATAGTCTGTTCTTCACCATAGTTGAGTTCCTCTCTTATATTTTGAAGATGACCCTAATAATTCACCCATTTGCTCATTCACTTGTTGGGTAACTCAAATAAAACTTTCCACAGCCGATTGTCGGCTCGTTCCCTGACCGAAGAAAGAATTCAGAACACATCCGTCAGAATCAGCAATAAGTTCAAGTGGATTGTACAAAAGTACAATCGATTCTGCACAGAAAAACAATCCAATTAGTACAAAAGTCTAACAAATCCTTTAATCAATCTTTTATTATCTTAATCAAGCGCAATTAATTAAGCGGGATCAAGGTTAATAGAAACCAGTTTTAAACCTTCGTAAATCGTAAATGAGGAGTTTTTGTTATGTCTAATAATTTTTTAGTACGTCAGCTTTTGAAAACTGGTGGTAGCCTTTTTATCGGCGCATCAATAGCAATAGGAACTTTATGTCCTATTGTTTTAAATTCTCAAAGGGCTTTGGCTGATTCTTATGAGCTGGGTATCCCCACCGATGCAGCTAACGAACTTGCGACTCTAGCTAATCAAGGTATAACTCCTAAGACGATTGCGTTCACTCCTGATGGAGGGTATGTAATTCTTAATGGCAGCAATGGTTATTCTACAAATAATATTCCACAAGAGGCTCTTAATGAACTGGCGACTCTAAATAAACAAAACTCAACTATCAACACTATTGCGTTTACTCCAAAAGGAGAGTGGGTAATTATCTTTGATGGTAATGGTTATTCTACTAGTGACAATTTTCCACAAGACGTTCTTGCTCAACTTGCGAACATAAATCAACAAAATTACAATATCAATAGTGTTGCGTTTACACCTGATGGAGGGTGGGTAATTATCTATGGCGGTAATGGTTTTGCTCAATCAGATAATTTTCCACAAGATGTTCTTGATCAGCTAGTCGCTCTAAATCAACAAAACTCAACTATCAACAGTGTTGCGTTCGATCCAAAAGGAGGGTGGGTAATTATTTATAATAATGGCAATGGTGCTTATTGGAATAATATTCCACAAGAACTTATTGATGGAATCAAGAAAAAGTATGCCGCCGGGTACAATCTAGTAAATATAGCTTTTACCAGTAGCGATGGTTGGGTGTTACTCTATCAATCTCCGAATATATCAGCACAGCTACTTCAGCTATATGAGATCCAATCGCTCGAGAATTCAGCCAAGGAAGCAGCAGACGTTTTTGCTGGTGGTTTATAGCATCTCTCAACGTAGTTAGTTGACACTGATTTAAATCACTGCAGATGCCAGAAATAGTGGCATCTGCAGGAGGTGTCACCCAATTCGCATCCGCAAATGCTAAATTAATGATAGATGTGGCTCAATACTAATACGTTTTGGCATTGGTACAGTGGATGTTTGCGACAGAAGGCATACTTATTCATTTTACTATGGGTGTGTTCCCGGACATGATATTACTTGTGTTTCTAGAAAAATGCCACTAGCTAAAATACCGAGAATTTTATTCACATCTTTGAGATAATATTCACTCAAATCAATCGTTAATATTTGTCCTTCTAGTTTTAGGAATTGCCAAATGCTACCTGTTGTCACTGCACCGGAAATTGTTTTAATTTCTATTGCTGCTTGCTGATTAAAAATTTGGGCTGCGACCATTTCTGCTGCACAGTGACCTAAACCCGCATTAATATTCTCTTTTTTTGCTTCTACCACAGTAATTACTGGTGCTGTCACAATCAAAATTTCTGGAGATTGGGTAATAATAAAATCACAAGTCCCGTTTAATCCTTTGGTTTCGTCAACAGTAAAATCTACACCAGAAAATAAACTAATGCGCTCGTTTAATTGTCGGCGTAAATCAACTAAAATTGGCGCAATAATTAATTCAGAACGGGCTTTTTCACTGTTACTTCCCAACGCGATCGCTAGGTTATAATTGAGTGTCTCTGTGAGTAAATTACTGGCAGCTAATTCGGCAACCGCAGCGAAAATATCGCGTTTTTCTAACGTAGTTAAGCCAAAAGCTTGTTTGGCTTTAGCTAGAGTAAACTCGCTGTAGGACATAGAGCTATCACTTTGTTTCGGGGATTTCTAAATAAAAAAGGCGCTACAAAGCACCATTAAAAATTTCATTAGCAGTCAGTTTCACTCGGCTGAGGCATTTCAACAATTATCCCGTCGTGTAATTCGTAACGCTTCCCGGTGTTTTCCGGTAGCCATTCGA
>CAZZVG010000248.1:0-7578 GCA_964657295.1 Iningainema sp.
GTGGGTTCGGTTTGTATAGAAATCATTGAGGGGAATCCCCATCTGAGGTCGTTGTTGGGCTGGCACTTGCAACAAATGGACTATCGCGTGCATCAAGCCGCAAGTATTTACCAAGCAAGAGAAGTGTTTTTAAATCAGCAGCCAACATTAGTCATCCTTGATGCTGACTTAGCTGATAGCGATGGCATTGAATTTTGCCATTGGTTGCATTGTCAACAGCAGCCGTTGATCTTAATGCTATCTGCCCGTAGTAATGAAGCTGATATTGTCATAGGTTTGAAAGCGGGGGCGGATGACTACCTCACCAAACCTTTTGGGATGCAAGAGTTTTTGACAAGGGTGGAAGTCTTAATTCGTCGCAAGCGTACACCCGTTGCACCTGCGTATCTGGATTATGGAACGCTGCAAATCGATTTAGTACAGCGTCGCGTTCGCTTCCAAGGAGAGTTCATTGATTTAACACCCCAAGAATTCAGTTTACTTTATGTTTTAGCACAAGCTGGGGGATTACCTCTGTCTAGGTCGGAATTACTCCGTCGCGCTTGGCCAGATGCTATTGATAACCCACGTACCATTGATACCCATGTCTTGTCGCTGCGGAAAAAAGTTGAACTTGATCCCCGACAACCTAGCTTGATTCAAACCATCCGCAATGTAGGATACAGGTTTAACATGGAAATTTTAAATATTAATGTTCCTCAATCACAAACAAAACTAGCTAAAGAGAAATTAAACAATCAACGTTCGACTCTAAGTACCCCCAGGTGATGTGGGTAGGGGCGGGTTGAATACAGATAAAATCTGGGGACATCCGAAGATTATGTCAAACCAGCCTCTACTTCTGTTTCCTGTCTCCTAAAATTCAAAATCCTCTTGTGCTTGCATTAAGTTTTCTTGTAAGCTAATCCAGTTTATAAAAGACGCTGTTTGATTTAGTAATAACTGACCCTGCTTTAAGTGCAATAAGCGCGTACAAAATTTTTGGGCTAACTCTAGCTGCTGATTTACCATTAAAATTGTCATGTCTTGATTCTGAGTCAGTTGGGTTAAAATCTGTAAAATACGGGCGGTTGTACTAGGATCTAAAGCAGAAGTAGGTTCATCCAATAATAAAATTTTCGGTTGGATAACTATAGCGCGTGCAACAGCCACCAACTGTCTTTGTCCTAAAGAAAGTTGAACTTCGGTTCGTCCCAACCAATCATTTGGAATCTGTAACTGTTCTATCCAATGCGTAACGCGTTGCTGGATTGTCTGTTGAGGTAATCCACGCAAAACTAAGGGATAAGCTAAAGCTTCTTGCACGGTCATTCCTAATAGCTTAGACTCTTGCGGTACTAGTGTCACCAAAGCCCGCAGTTGCAAAACGGGAATTTGGCTATACTCCCGATCTTCGAGATAAATTTTCCCGGTGCTGGGTTCACTTAAACGATTAAGAAGACGTAATAAGTGAGTTTTTCCAGCACCAGAGGGGCCAACAATCACAATGCGATCGCCTCGATTTACCTCAAAGGAAATGTCCTGCAATATGGGGTAGCCCTGTAGGTTTTCCTTCGCCTGAGTTTTCAGCTTGGTAAATAAATTAACTTGCTCTAGCCGTAATTGGGCTTGGTGAGTGAGATTATCCAATTTTCTGTGAGGTTTCAGTTTAAATTACCTTGTGCCAATGCTGTGGCAATCGTCCAACCATCCACCAGTAGCAGCAGCAGCGTAAAGACTAGTAAAATTAAATACATCCAAGGCTGTGCTAATGGGTAAAAATCTGTCGTATCAATCCCCGTTTTTTCCTCTACTAGCCGTACTAATTGAGTAAATCCGACTATACGCATTGGTAGTAAATAAGCTTTCTCGTCCTTACTGAGGAAATAATAAACTAGCCCTCCTTGACCGGTGGTGCGGGGCTTTAATTCTTTGACTTCCAACCAAGGTAACGACCAACCTTGACGGAAAAAACGCGGCACCCAAGCAGGATAAGTGACTTGAATTGCTTGGTCATCGACAATGACTCGTTCGCTTAACGCTGCATACAGAGCAACTAAACCAATGCTAATACCTACCCACAACAATGCTGGTGGTACTGGTGCTGCTGTAACTTGGGACAAGAAGGGTAGTGGGGAAGTCAGTGCCACATACAAACTCAAAAGTGTGATCCGAATCAAAGGAGACAGGCGAAAAATAGAAGGTGATGACATTTTGGATTTGGGATTGACCAGAAATGACGATTCTTTTTTAATTACAATGGTAGCTATAAACTACCGTCCCACAAACCATTCTTAACTATTGCCGCGTAAGTCCCCCTCCGCCTGCATTTCTGGTTCTGAGTCCACGCGATCGCGATCGTTGAAAGTATTTGGCGAGTGGAAGTGTCACATCCACTCGTCCAATAGGCATCCTGTGCCATCTAATTGATTTTGGTATTTTTCTATATATAAATAATAAATGCATATATATATTTCTCCCTACACAAGTCAGTTCAGAAATATAGCGCTTTTCATCTGAATCACATACATGCTCAAAAATAAATGCAGCTTGATTTATCTTAAATTTACATTTATTTAAGTAGAATTTCGCTTACAAAATATTGAAAAAAATCTGAAGATATTGATAAATATATTGAAGCATTCATCTCCTAATTATCATGCATATATTTTACGTGCCTCGGCTCGAATATTAGTTAAAGATTTTCAAGGTGCTGCAAATGACTACGAGCAAGCTGCTCAACTAGCTCAAGATAGAGGGGAGTTTTACAGAGCGAAGTTTCAACCACTATGTAGAAATTAGACTTAGAAATACTGGTTTTTAACGGTAGCGACAAACCGACGGAACAACAAACAAAAAAGGGCTGCCTATGAGAGCAACCCAAACTTGAGCAAAATTGTTTTTTTAATGAACGTCCACTAAAACACTAAATACTAAAGGTTTTATTGTATCTGCGTTTTTTGTATTAATCAGGGGCACAATTGGTTTTTTATGAAAAGGGTGTATTGGTGCTTCTGAGTTCATTTCAAACTCAGAACTACTTGGTTCGTTAATTGCAAGGCGATCGCACGGAATATTGTCCGATAAAATTGAACTTGCCATCATCCCCGTGTGAATCTCGAGATGAGCTTCTTTTGGGGCTTCAAAAACTAGCCGTTGTCCGGGAAATACCACCCGTTCAAAGTACCAGTTGGGAATATCTGAGATGCGAGCCACCTGTATTTTGCTCGTGGCATTTACGTAGCAGCAGAGAATCTTACCTGATTCCTCCGGTGGTAGAAAATCTAATATTTGAGCCATAACTGCTGAGGAGCTTTACGCCACAATTTTAACCTACATTAATTAAATTAACACTGGATGATCCCCAGATGTTGTAACTCCCACTACCATCTGCACTTTTCTATGTTATTTTTCTCTGAAGAATTTTGTCGAAGATATGAAAATTTTGTAAAAAATTATGCCTTTTCTGCAATTATAGATTATTGAGTTTGAACAATTATTCATTTGCTGTATTGCACAACTTCTGGATAGCAATTTAAAAATCAGCATGTGCGAGACCTCGCAACAATTATCAATAGCGGTATAAAATCGATGAGCATTTAGCCGTGTGAGATCTGGATTTATGTGACCTTTGTGTCCAGTGATTTATGAGCGTAGCCGAGTCGTGACAATAATTACATCAATATCGATGTGCTCGTCAAGTTATAGTTCAACAAGTTTCCATAAATGTTAGGCATTCTTGATGTGCAAAGTGCATTGAACTATTCTTATATATATATAGATATAAATCACTGATCTTTTATCAAAAATCGGCTGAAACGTCAAGTACGATTGTCATAGAGGTATAGAAAACAAAACAAATGCCCTTTCAAGCCAGATTTTACTCTCACTTCCCTTTAAAAAACGGTAAGACGTAAGTTAAAGTACTCAAAAATGGAAAACCGAATTCTCTATGTCCGCCTTCCATGTAATCCCATCTTTCCTATTGGGGTTGTCTATCTTAGTGATCACGTTCACAAACTGTTTTCCTCTATCGAACAGCGTATTTTCGATCTAGGGACAGTACCACCTTTAGATTATGTATCAGCCTTGGATGGCTGTATTGATGAATTTAAACCAACATTACTTGTCTTTTCTTGGCGAGATATCCAAATTTATGCTCCCGTAGGGGGACGTAATGGCAATCCCCTTCAAAACTCCTTTGAAATTTTTTACGCTAAAAATCCCTTTGTAAAATTACGTGGCGCATTTGGCGGTCTGCGGTTGCTCCAGAGCTACTATACAGAACTGTGGCGCAACATGAGATTAATCAAACGCGGGCTGAAACGCGCCGAAAAGTATCATCAAGATGTCCGTTTAGTTGTGGGCGGTGGTGCAGTCAGCGTATTTTACGAACAGTTGGGGAAAAGCTTACCCAAAGGGACAATTATTTCCGTAGGTGAAGGCGAAACTTTGCTGGAAAAACTCTTAAGTGGGAGAGATTTGGGAGATGAACGGTGTTATGTAGTGGGAGAAGCTCAACCACGCGCGCGCCTGATTCACGAACAACCCACCCCAGTACAAAAAACTGCTTGTAACTATGACTACATAGAAACCATCTGGCCTGAGTTTAATTATTACTTGCAAGACGGAGACTTTTACATTGGCGTGCAAACCAAACGCGGTTGTCCCCACAACTGTTGTTATTGCGTTTATACGGTTGTCGAAGGCAAACAGGTACGCATTAACCCGGCGGATGAAGTCGTTGCCGAAATGCGCCAACTATATAATCGCGGTATTCGCAACTTTTGGTTTACCGACGCCCAATTTATCCCCGCCCGAAAATTTATTGACGATGCTGTCGAACTATTGCAGAAAATCGTCGATTCTGGCATGACAGATACTCACTGGGCAGCATACATTCGTGCCGACAACCTCACACCCGAGTTGTGCGAGTTGATGGTGAAAACTGGGATGAACTACTTTGAAATTGGTATCACCAGTGGTTCCCAAGAACTTGTGCGGAACATGCGGATGGGTTACAATCTGCGAGGTGTTTTGCAAAACTGCCGAGACTTGAAAGCTGCTGGGTTCAACGATCTCGTTTCCGTCAACTACTCCTTTAACGTCATTGACGAACGCCTAGAAACTATTCGTCAAACCATCGCCTACCATCGAGAACTAGAAAGAATTTTTGGCGCTGATAAAGTTGAACCTGCCATCTTCTTCATTGGACTACAACCTCATACCCATTTGGAAGAGTATGCCTTCAAAGAAGGTATCATCAAACCAGGGTACAATCCAATGAGTCATATGCCGTGGAATGCTAGAAAACTTTTGTGGAATCCTGAACCCCTCGGTTCCTTCTTTGGCGAAGTTTGCTTGCAAGCATGGCGACGAAACCCCAATGACTTTGGACGCGAAGTCATGAAAATTTTAGAAGAAAGACTCGGTTGTGCTGACTTAGAAGAAGCACTGTCTTCACCGCTGCCAAAAATCTCTAAACATCTAACCACAAGTGTACAAATCTAGACAGATAAAAAATTCAACGGTATAAGTTTTAACTGAAGTTTAGACTAGTCAGGAGTGCGAAACTCAGAAGGCTCATTCTATAAAACCTAAAAACCAAGGTTTTAGTTCCTGGAAAAATCTTAAATCCGTATCCTGATTTTTCGGAAATTTAGTTTCGCACTCCTAACTAGCCTAAACTCCAGTAAGTAGGTTGTGCGAGGAGCGAGAGGCTCATGGTGAGAGTAATCTTGAGGATGGCGCGCAGGTCTTACTCTTTCTGTTTATTGTATCTTCAACGCTGGAATGATCCACAATATGTACCTTTACGAGAAGCTTCATTAAAAATTTTTGAACAAATCTGAAAGCAACTCCCTGAGCAACAAGATACATTTCTGATCGATTATTTTGAGACAAATCCTCTAGAAAAACAAAAAATTATTACTATTTTAAATTTCTTAACAGAGATTGCTTTGTGCATTGAATATGAAATCGTTGATGAAATTTTTTTGAAAAGATACTTTAAAGCAATAGTGCAAGATTATTGTGAAGACTTGCATGCATTTATCAATCAAAGAAGAGGAAACGGACACAACAAGGAGGTTTACAAATCCCTAATTGAATTGCATGAAAGGTGGAGAACTGTTGAGAAATAAAATTTATTTGAATGGAGTAATGTGTAAGCCTATATTACTCCAAACTATAATTAACCTAAAATAAACTACTTGCAGAAATTGGACCAATGGGAAAGGTTTGGAGATATTATAACCAAGTAATCTTGTCCCTTTCCCTACCGCTTGTCAGCAAAAAAATTAACTACAATCCACTGTCACCCATAAATCCTCCCATAAGACACTTCACTCTGTTACTTAGTTTTTTTATTTACACAGGATGATGCGCCCAAGTAGAAAAAGGTATAAAGAACAATTTAAAGATGTCACTCTTTGGTATACCCTTCTATTTACTTAATTTCATGCTTTAATGTGTATATCCGGATACTATCAAGTTTTGGCTAGCAATAGTGCGTCAAGCGGCATGGTGTTCACACTGCTATTGAGGCAGGGTAGCAATAACAATGCATCACACCGATACTACTCAACGACAAAATAAGGGCTGTAGCTCACAGAAATTTCTGTATTATTCATGTAACTTGGCTGAAATCAATTTTCCGCGCCAATGATTCTCATACCCCATAGTCAGAGAATACACTTATGCCTATGTTGCACTTGCACCATCATTGGGAGAGATGGCGGCATTAGTCAAATTTACCTGATTGGGGACATGCCGCAAAAATTGCCTTCCAAACTATAATTTCCACAATTATTGCTGTTATTTTTTTTACAAGACATTCAACGACTGAAAGACTTAGCACGTAAGTCTTGGAATTGACATCAAAATTTCCGGTGCAAGAATAAGTTTACTAGACTTTGATTCTAAGCAGTATGGGACTGTAAATGATTGACCGTCTCACAAGTTACGCGATAGACTATTGGCGAATACGCCGCTAAAAACATCTCGAAATCTGTAAAACCGAGATTGTTGAGTTTGTGTTCTGGTGTAGGAAGCCCTTGGCATAAATGGTTGATTGCAATTAACGATTAACTATCAACAATTGACTTTCAACGTAATTGTTAAGTGATTATCCGAACATAATATGATTCCTAACTACTTACTCCCGAACCCATGTTAAAAGGCTCGATACTCCAACAACTGGAAATAGCTCGTCGCAATAGTAATAGACCAATTCAATTTGGTGTTTACTACAAAAATACCTTGGTATCCTTATGCCATGCTTTAGAAGACCATATCTTGACTGACGATAGTAAACCCATAGTGATTACAGCTTTTCAACAGGGAAAATGGTATTTGCAAGAAGCTGAACGGTATGCAGACATTGCGAACAGAGCAAGTCAAGTTGTCATTATGGCTACTCCCGACACTGGCTTTGCCGAACACCCGACAAGCAAGCTACCGAATGTTAACTTAGTGGCATTAGATCCAGCCGATCCAGTGGCGCAGGAGTGGAACTTAATTATTCTGTCAAAAAATATCACAGCAATGGTCATTTGTCAAGAGATATCAGCAGATGATTATGGTTCATTCGCACTAGAT
>CAZZVG010000249.1:0-7572 GCA_964657295.1 Iningainema sp.
TAAAGGACGGTTCAGTAAATCAATGAGAACGTCTGCTGTCCACCGGGAAGCTACATCCCAATCAACATTCCGCTTGCCTTGACGATACTGAGAAACCGCAATTCCGGGAATGCCGTGTATTGCTGCTTCTCGTACAGCCGCAACCGTGCCGGAAATATAAGCATCGACTCCCATGTTACCTCCGGCATTGATCCCAGATAGCACAAATTGGATATTTGGACAAATATGTGCTATAGAAATCCGCACACAGTCAGCGGGAGTGCCTGTGATTGCATAGGAGCGATCGCTACGAAGGTGGACATGAATCGGGCGAGTCGTAGTCACTTGATGTCCGCAGCCAGATAAATGGTCTTTGGGAGCAGCGATAATGACATCTTGTCCATCAACAGCTTTTAGAAGCGCCTGAATTCCAGGAGCATCTATCCCGTCATCATTCGTTAAAATTAAGGTCATTCGATTTTGGATGCGCGGATTTGAGATTGTGGATTGACCTTATAGACCATAACAGAGACTTGAGGGTTTTGGATGCGTGACGGCTGATACCATCAAGGAACTATCTATTAATTACCTAAATTTCATAATGCCAAATTTGTTCCTCTTTCAGCACAATCCGATGTAGCGAGAGACGGTGAATTAACCCCTGTGCTTCTAACTGAGTGAGGGCACGGGTGATTGTCACGCGAGTTGAGTTTAGCAGATCGGCAATGTCTTGATGAGTGAGGCGCAAATCAATCAGATGTCCTTCTTCTACTACACGACCAAACTTTTTAGCTAACCAGCCTAACAGTTTAATCAGCATTATTTCCACAGTTTTATAGCTGCGAATTATCATCAATTCTTCAACTTGCTGGATGTGGCTAAGCAGAACATCTGTCATTGGCAAGCACTCATCCAGAGGGAGAATAATCGCCTCAACTCTACTTAAGCATTCAATTTGATAAGGTTCGATCTTTGAAAAAGCTTGACCAACGATATCTCCCGCTCCCCACACTCCCAGAGTCACCAGTGTACCGTCTTCATGCCATGTAACAGTTCGGACAACGCCTACTTCAATTTTCCAAAGACTACTCGGCTTTAGTGGTAAAACTGAGCGAGGCTTCAAGTGCTTTCTGACATCAGAATTAACTAAAAAAGTGTATGAGACAGACATTGTTTTAAATTCTGTTTTCCGATAGATAAATAGTAGTTTATTATAGTTTCATGTAAATCTCCGAATCGTTCCTCTACACACTCAGACCCTTGTGAAAGCGGGGATCGCCAGTAGTACTAGCTGACGGCAACTTTGATGAGTGTAAATTTTTGTTGCAAATAGTTAACATTTTCCCCGACTACGCTGTATGTGGAACTCAGCAAGGACTAGGGTTTTTTATGTTATATTTTTTCACGTACTGAATATTACATTTAAATGTAATCGTGTATACATT
This sequence comes from Iningainema sp., assembly GCA_964657295.1. Classification (GTDB taxonomy): domain Bacteria; phylum Cyanobacteriota; class Cyanobacteriia; order Cyanobacteriales; family Nostocaceae; genus Rhizonema. Next base: position 1,425 of record CAZZVG010000249.1, read on the forward strand.
ACTAGATTACACCAATAGACAGAAGTGAATCGATGAAAATTAAACGTTAATTAAGATTAAGCTACTAAATTGTAGTGGTTTTCATCTATTTCTTGCTCTGTATCTTACCTGAATCAGATATAGAGCCTTTCATCCACTTCACTTCACTTTTACCACACTCATTATAATTGTCCGACAAGCTCATCTTCACTCACCCGTTGGTTAGGTTTTTTCAGATCCATCTATACTCTTAAGAAAGACATTCCGTGGGGTTGGAAATAGGGATGAGTTCTAAACCAAAAGCTATCTATGGGCAAGTGTAAAAATATAAATTTGCTACAGATTTACGCACTTTCGCACTTGGGATTGCTAAAAATAAAGTATTCCGTAGTTATAAATTGGCATAAACGCCATGACGAATCGATGTCCGTACTGCAACCACCAGCTTAATCTAGGTGACAAATTCTGTAGTGCCTGTGGTAATCCTATCGACACAGGAACGCTCGCAAACAAACAATCAAGCAATGTCCGGGAATACCAGCAAATGGGTAGTCCGATGCCCGGTTTTAATGGTGAACCGATACCTGAGTTGAGAAATCCTCAAGGACTGATTCATTCAGGTGATCTAACATTAAGAATTGAAGGCGAAGTGGTGCCTGTCGTTGATGTGGAATTAGGAAATCAGCAATCCGTTTACTTTGAGCATCACATTCTGCTGTGGAAGCATCCTAATGTTCGTTTGGGTGTTAAAGGTTTGAAGGGAGCTGTTAAACGGTATTTCGCCGGACTGCAAATTTTTATCAGTGAAGCTCACGGCCCTGGAAACATCGCTTTTTCTCGCGAGGCTCCTGGACAAATTGTTGCTTTGCGGTTGGGGCGCGGACAGTCTGTGGATGTGAGGGAACATCAGTTCTTGCTTGCTACGAGCAATGTCGAATACGATTTCTCTTTTCAACGCGGGTTAGCAAACCTCTTTTTCAGCCGCAGTGGTGGATTCTTCATTGACCGCTTTCATGGTAAGCAAGATGGGGGGCTGCTCTTAATCCACGGTTACGGCAATGTCTTTGAAAAGAATCTAGCTGCAGGGGAGGTACTTGATGTCGAACCTGGGGCTTGGCTTTGGAAAGATTCGTCTGTACGAATGGATACAGTGACTGCGCTGCAATCAAGTGGTGGTATTTTGGGAGCAATTGGAGTTATGCTTGGTGGGATTTCATTCACACTCAATCGCTTTACAGGTCCTGGTCGTTTGGGGTTACAATCCATGACTTATCACCCACCAGCACCTGAAGGAGCAACCCAAGTAGGTGGCACTAGCAATTTGAGTTCCTAAGTCAAGTATGAGAGCAACCGTATTATACTGCTCCTTCGTTATGATAGTGGGAGACACTCATGAGAGCGCTGCACCGGAAAGTTACCGAAATGAGCGTTGGTGTATAAAGTTACGCTAAAAAACTAATCACCCAACTTCAATTTCGATTATCAAATTTAGATTTTTGGAAAAAAGTTTATGAAACACTTTTTATTAACGTGGATCAGCACTGCTGTGGCGTTACTAATCACGGCTCAAATCCTTCACAATAATGGCTTTGTTGTCCATGGTTTTAGTGGAGCCTTGGTTGCTGCCATTATTATCGGGTTAGTTAATGCATTCATTCGACCTTTTTTGGCACTTTTAACGTTTCCGATTACCTTGATCACCTTTGGTTTGTTCACGTTTGTGATCAATGCCTTGACTCTTTTACTCGCAAGCGCTCTCACTCCTGGTTACGATTTTCAGGTTAAGGGTTTTGTTCCTGCTTTGTTAGGTTCAATAGTACTAGCCATTGTTTCTAGTATAATTAATTACTTTGTGCAAGTCATTGAGTAAGTTACTCGTCTGGCACATTATTAAGGAGAGCGTTTGAAACACGTCAACTATTCCTAGAAAAAGTTGACGGACTGATACAATTATCTCTTTCCTTGCAAATGCTACAACTAGATCGCCTTCCTTCGCCGATAAATCCGGGACTTGACTTGACGGCTCTTGCTCCTATGCAGGATGTGACGGATCTGCGATTTATGAGTATGATCGCCAACTATGGAAGTCCCGATTACTTCTTTACTGAGTATTTTCGCGTCTACGCCAGTTCTAACCTGAATCACAAAATCCTGCGCTGTATTACAGAGAACTCCACTAATCGCCCCATCTTTGCTCAGATGATTGGCGAGAGCATTCCCGATCTCGTACGCATTGCCCGAGAGTTGAGCCACTACCCAGTAGCAGGCATCGATCTTAATATGGGATGCCCTGCCCCAAGAATTTATCGTAAAAACGTTGGTGGTGGGCTGTTACGCGATCCGGAAAAGGTAAACCAAATTCTTGGCGAGTTGCGATCTTCCGTGGATGGGCTGTTGACAGTTAAAATGCGAATTGGCTTTGAAAATACTGATTTTTTTGACCGTATCCTCGACTATATTAACCTGTACGACATCAATTTGCTGAGCTTGCACGGTCGTACTGTTAAGGAGAAGTATCATAGCGCTGTACATTACGATCTCATTGCACACGCCGTACAACGGGTGAATTGCCCGGTTTTAGCAAACGGTAACGTGACATCAGCTTATACTGCTGCGAGCATTTTGTCAAGTACAGGAGCGGCAGGAGTGATGATCGGTCGCGCAGCGATCCGAAACCCCTGGATTTTTCAGCAAATCCGCCAATATCAGAGCAATCAACCTGTTTCTATGGTGACTCTGGGTGAAGTTCGCGACTACATCGACAAACTGCATCGGACGACATGTGCGCCCACGATGCCGGAGCTTGCCCGCGTTAACCACATGAAGAAGTATCTTAACTTTATCGGTCAGAGTGTAGATTCTGAGGGCGCTTTCTTGAGCAATATGCGGCAGGCTCGGACTGAAACTGAACTATTTGGGGTTTGCGATCGCTATTTATTAAGCAACCCAGACCAAGAATTTGCCTTGGAGCCTTATCCTGGAATTGTGGCTCGTCCCAGTTGCGAGACTCTTAGCGAGAGCGATCAAAAAAATTAAAAGTGTTTTTACCAATTCTATCAACTCTTGCCTTTTCCTTATGGAATTTCTGGCCAATCTAAAGTCGGTGTGTGGTCAAAGAAATTAAACGGTTTTAATTCAAAAGAAACCCATTCTACTGGTAAGATGGGCCATTCTTCAGGACGCACAACATGAGTGTTTCCTAGATTGTACCAAACTACTAAATCTTTCTGTTCAAGGGAACGATTAGCTTGTGTCCATTTCAAAATACCATCTGCACCATCACTGGCAACAGGATATTTACCTGTCGGATAAAACTCAGAAGCTTGGTAAGGTGTCACCCAAAGATTATTTTGAAGAAATCCGTAGCGTTGCTGAGGCAAATTATCCAGATTTAATAGGGGAGTTGTATTCCATCTAGGTTGCAAAGCATAACCAACAGAATAACCATTCTGATTTTTTCTGTTTTCATTAATCACTTGCCAGTAAGCCATAATATTGTAAGGGCGTTGGGCTTGTTTTTCCGTTAATAACCGATTATTTTCTGTAATAAAAGCTGTTCCTTTGGGATTATTAGCCACCATCTTTTTTGTTTCCTGTTCAATCACAGTATTCGGCTGTCCATCTACATCAAAATCCAGGCGAAAATTATAAAGATGCTGGTGTGTTGTCCCAACAATATTGGGATCAATTAAGGTACCGTAACGGGTATCAGCTTTTGCATTTTTATCTTTAATATTTTGACTGAGAACGGCTTTAACTTCTTCCGTTCCCGTGGCTCCAATCGAAGCTTTAATCACACCATTAGGCTCAAAAGTCCAATCTAAGATATAGTCATAGTTCCCAACAGTTGTAATATATCTCAAGACAAGATTACGCCGTGAGCGCGTCTGAGTTGTTTGTGTCAGATCATCATAATGTCGCCATTCAATTCCCCCCTCTCCCCGTTCTTCAAAAAGACACATGACATTTTCTCTTGTAGTTGGTACACCTTTTTCATCAAATAGCGTTCTACTCAAGAATCGGGCATTCATGGGACAATCACGTTGCGGTTTTAAGGTTGTACTTGAAAGTCCTAAATTAAAATCTCCCGCATCAAGAAAATTACGATCATACCAGTCGGGAGAAGGGTCTCCATAATGAACTAAAATCTCTCCAAGAGAGGCTTCGTAGAGAATTTTACGCTTTTCTCCCCGCTCTTTATAGGTTACTGTACTAATAACTGGACCAACACGATTATCCATCCGAACGTGAAACTGCCAATTATCCCAATTAACTAAGCGTCCATTGAGCTTAAAAGATACACCTTGAGGTTGCTGAACAATATATTTTAAAGGGGCTTGGCGAAATTGATTTAATCTTTTTAAAATAGCCGGAATCGTAAAACCGACATTTTGTTTAGGAATAGGAATCACTCCCCTATCAAAGACTTCTAAAACTTTTTTATTATTTAAATCTACAATTCCTTTCACTCCCTCAATAGGATGACCCCAAAAGTTTTCATCGGCAGTTTTTAAGCCACAAGTCATAGAAAGTAAACGCTGATTAACAGGATAATTTAAAGGAGAGGTAGCGGCGAAGTCCCAACAAGTTACTTGAGAGTAATTAGTAATATCTCGTTTTTTCATGGCTGCTTGCCATCGAGAATCTGCTTTTAATAAATTCTCGCTTAATTCGTACTCACTATTCAATATAGCTGGTTCTCCTATGGGTGGCACAACTTCCCACGATTCGACTTTTGCTGCCATAAGATTGACCGTTCCCGCAAAAATTTCTTTACCCTGTTTGACGACAACTAACGCTTTGCGACTAGGTAAAGATTGTCCAACCTTCCAATTCCAAACTTCTACTTTTAGAGGAGGACTGAGGCTAATTTCTGCGAATATACTGTCCGAATTTATCTTATTTGCATTTTTTAAAATTGTTACTACTGCTTTAATTTCCGAGTGATTTAATTCATCTAACGGATGTTTATCTGGTGGTTGAGCTAAAGATCTCACGCCAGAGAAAACAAGAATTCCTACTATTAGTAAGAAAATTAATCTCATTAAGAGAATGGAGAATATTCGAGAACTTGCCTTTTTGATATTGACTAATAAATTTTTCATAAAATTTGACCATTCAAAACTTTTTAAACACTCTCTTATTAGAAATATATCTCGTTTCTATTTTACCCTTGGTGTTGTGTGGATTTACGTCGAACCCAGGTAGTACATGATATTGGAAATAAACTTTGCTGGGTTAATAGCACCAAGAAAAATCTCTTTCCCCCCCTGCTCCCGAAGCTTCCCCTGCCTCCCCTGCTTGCCCTAACCCGTCAATTTTAGGTTGACAGACTAGTTGTTGTTGGGCAATTGCTATTGTTACCGCACCCTTTTGATTTGGGATTGAGGAACGGAAAATTTGTTTGCGAACCAATAAATTTTGACATTGAGCTGCACATAAAGCAGCAGCTTCCGCAACGCTAAAAGTTCCCACTTCTTTTTCAACAGCTTTACTCGGGTTGGGGACACAGACGGAACAAAGAATTTCCGAGGAGAAAGTTTTTATCGGCAAATTACGTTCAAGGCAAAATTCTATTAAACCAACTTCATCTATTTTCACATCTATAGTCGCAATGCCTGCGATCGCACTTTCCGCTAGTTGATTTTCTCTAAACACTTGCTCAATCGCTGCCTCAATCATCTGCCGAGAAATTCCCTGATTACAACCAATTCCCACCCATAAAAGCAGGGGGTGGAGGGGAGCGGGAGCAGGGATAAGGGGGGAGCGGCAAAACAATAACTCCTGTACAGACGCGACATGTCGGATCTGTATATCTTCTGACTCCTGGCTCCTGTCTGGGATCATTCTTTTGTTCCGGCTGCCTTCAAAATCCTGACTACACCAGCATACCCGTTAAACTCTGCTAACATCATAGCTGTATAACCACCCTGGTTTTTTAAATTCACATTCGCCCCAGATTTCACCAACAATTGTACTATTTCGCTATGACCCCGCGCCGCAGCCCACATCAAAGCTGTTGCCCCGGCTGCGTCTTGCAGATTCACGTTTGCCCCGTTTGCTAGCAACTGCTGTATCACCTTTAGATGGTTGCGTTCTACTGCTTTAAATAACGCCGTTTTTCCCTTTTCTCCTTGAGTGTTGACATCAGCGCCGGAATCTAGTAAAA
>CAZZVG010000250.1:0-7561 GCA_964657295.1 Iningainema sp.
TACAGAGCGCAATATTATCATTGCCCAACAGCGTAATTTTGTTGGAGTTGCAATTAATAATACCAAGCTCAAACAGGATATCGCGACACTCGATATTGAGCAACATCGATTAATTGGTCTATTGGTTGATGGTCAAACTACGCGAGTAAATAATCAAACCAAGGCTGTTACTTTCCATCGTGCTGTTACCAAGAGAGATACTGAACTTTCACACCTTGAACAGGATAGAGAGCTTCTCACTCACCAACGAATTAGGACTGAGGGAACGCAAAATCAGACTGAACTTGTTAGAGAGCAGGAACAACTCAAAGTCCAGAAATTACGCGAAGAAGTTGATAAACAGCGTTATGAAATTCAGAATATCCAGCACGAAAAAGAGAAGCTCAAGCAAGAAGTCGCAGCCAAGTTTCTAGCGGGATTTTAAGCACATTCCTATAAAAAGGAGGGGTAACAGTTCCCCTCCATTACAAAAGAAATACAACAGCAATATTACCATGTTTAAGCAAGTATATAGCGGATTATTTATCGGCTCTACCATACTAGGAATTACGGGTATCGTCCAGTGCTTTAAAACTCAAGGTCTGGCTCAAACTATATCCCTCACGGCTGGCGTTGGTGGTGCGACCTCCGCTTTAGTTTGTGTCGGATTGGGAATAGCTTACGACACTAAAGCTCAAGACCATCAGAAGGATTTAGACGAAAAAATCAAGGACTTAGAATACGCTAATAGTCGAAAATTAACGGGCTTAAAACTTGAGATTGAAAGTCTAAAAAGCTCGATGAAAACCTACGAAAGCCAAGGTATACAGTACCTTAACGAGATTAGTGAGCTAAAAACTCAACTCAATGCTAAAGCTGAACAATACCTAAAGGCGCTAGGTGAAAGGGATTTAAAAATCGGTAGCTTAGAGGGGATTGTCAGCGAGAGGGATACTAGAGTTTCAGATTTTCTTGAAGAATCTCGCGGATACACAACAAATTTCTTTGCCCTGCGATACAAGCAAATAGATGGTCTTCAGAAGGCGCTTGAGAAAGCCAGAGACAACCCTGATGTTGCAGACCTCGCTAGACAGTCTTTTGATAATCGTCTAGACGATATCAAGAAACTAAAGCAGGAATTGAATGATGCAATCACCGATATCAAAGAGCTAAATATTACCGATTTCAAGTGCGTTCTAGATTATATCTTTGCGTTTGATAACAAGTTTTTGAATGTCAAAGTTCGCTGGAAAGATGCCCAAGTTAAGGGCTTCAAGGACGAGACATTGAACCTGGAAGCGAAACTAAATGATTCGATTCCTAAAGCAGTAGCCGTTAGTCGTCTAGAAGCAAGCTTAGAGGAAGTAGACGCAGGTATAACGGACAGATACGAGGCTTTACTGCTGAACAACAACTCAATCCATTCCCAGTTGCTGGATCTACTTGAAACCAGGAATCTCTTAATTAATGATTTGCAGAATGAGAATGAGCAACTGCGCTCAGTTGTTGACAAGCCTTTTGCAATGTATGGTGGTTCCATCATTGCTGAAAATGCTAATAAGGTGGCTAATTTTTACCACACATTACTTAGAGGCAAGAAACTAGATGTATTGGACTGGGAAGAGACGGAGTTGGGATATAAACTTGTGTTCTCTATTCGTCGCAATCCAGGCGTCACCCTGAGTGAACTCACACAAGACGGAGCGATAGAACAGGTAGCTCAGTACACGCAATCGTTGGATGGTCACCCCCCTCAGTTTGCCATTCACAACCACAATGCCACGGTTTCACTCAATGTCCAGAAGCGTAAGGCTATCAAGAAAGCACCGCCCACGATTGACGACATATTCAGGGAGTGTGGGGTTATCCGGGCTGAGCTATTTGGCGCAACCCTGCGCAAATACCATATGGATAAGACTGGTAAGCCTACTCTTAGGGTGATGAGTGCTACTGGCGGAGGCAAGGGTATTGCTGTTAAAAATCTAGTTGATTACTATACCAAAAATGTTGACGGCTATGAGATTTGGTTGAGTGACCCACAGGACGGGAGTGAGGAGGATTTTTGGGATTGCGAGAAGGCTGCGACTGACCCCGGCACGGCGTCTATTCTGTTCAACCGCTTCGCTAATTTATTGCGATCGCGTGATGCCAAGACTGCGACAGATCCAACTACTCCCATCCTGGGAATATTTGATGAATTCGATAAGAAACATCCCCTAGAGGACAAAGCAACAGCATCTCAAATCTGGACGACAATCAGACACCATTCTATGCGCATGATTCTGATTGGTCAGTCTGGAGAGGTCGGTAAAAATCGTTGGACATGGGACGAGATGACGAACTGTTGCCTACTTTTTATCACGGATGCTATCCCTACTTTCATCAAGCACGCTGACAAAGATTTACAAATGAATTCAGCGAAGCTGGATAAGTTCGAGAAAGCTTACGACAAAGCCAAGGCTTACATTGATGAGGTCAACCAAGAGATTGACCCAGAAAACCAGTATCGGTTAGCAGCTTTGTACTGTAATGGACAAGCGCTCCTTTTAGAAATTCCTCCAGCACACAAAGGGGTATTGAGCGATGGTAAGTCGTGGTTGGCTGTAACACCATTCGAGAAAGTAAAAAGGGAAAAGGAAGAATCCGCCAAGGTGACAATAGTCCGCGATACTCAACTATCTTGCCCTCATTGCGGTTCCTTCAATTTGCGCAAGCGCTCTAAGAGAGCCAACGGTGAGCAACTCTACGATTGTAAGGATTGCTCTACCAGTCCAAAACAATTTATTCCTAACATTAATTACAAAAATATAGAGGAATAAAAGCCATTTTGAGTCACCGACGAGCCACCGACACAGCCACTAACACGTGTCGGTTTTTGTCAAAGTGACGGCTGAAAACCTTGATTTTGCGTACCTACAAGAACCGACATATGTCCCGAAAAGCGCCCTATTGGGGGTAGACCGACATTGACCGACAAGCTTTTTAATTAGTATTAGTTAAAATCAAAAACCCCAGCTAATATCCAACCAATCTTTATCAAATAACTATTAGTAAATAGCACAATGAAAGACGTAGGACACATCTACTTTATCCAAGCTGACGGCACACCTCGATACAAAATCGGGCTTACTACCAGGGGAGTTCAGGACAGGCTCAAAGAATTAAATAGTAGTCAGTCAGCCTATCCTTTGGCTCTGATTGACAGTGTTCAAGTTTCAGGAGTGAAAGCAGTCGAAAGGCAGTTACACCAAGATTTTCAGTACTGTAGGGTTCATGGCGAGTGGTTTGAATTTACCCAGCAGGAGGTGAGCCAAGTTAGAAGCCGAATGCTGGCTTTAAAGCAAGCTCAAGGGCTGAGAGCTACCCATCCAAGTAGCGTCAGCTTTTCACCCCCAAGAATCTCTTTCCAAGGCTGGATTCTGCCTTTTTTTTATAGTCGGAATTACGCTAGTTGTTGGGGTTCGCCAGTGTCAATTCTTTCAAGCACCTAATCATCAGCAACTCCCCCAAATAAAACCCAATAACAGTAATTAATTAAAGGTGTTTGCAGTCGCTAATAACTGTTAGTAAAGTCTTAACTTTCACCTAATAGTTAGTCGCAATAGAACCCGAAAAAATTCTTAATAAGCTGATTTTTCAGCGTAGTATGCGCAAACTACGCGCAAATTACAAGCAAATCTAATCGGAGTGAGTAAGATGTCAGTTTTAAACGGAAAAGTACAAACACCTGTTGAGGTAGTAACCGAGATAACAACCTTGGTTGACACAGCTACTGAGGAGAAGCCTAAGAGGCGACACAAACCTAACAACTTACAAAACAAGTACCAAACAATTACTCTCGACCTAGACGCGGGGAGTAGTCAAGCCAAGTTTGTTGTTAACGGCTGGTGCGGTAACTACCCTAGTATTGCTAAGGAGGTGTCAGGGGACTTGCCGATAGGTATTAGCGGGTGCTTCAGTATTGGAAATAAGAACTATGCGGTAGGTCAAGTTACCAATTCACTGGGAGGAACAATCATTGAAGGGTTCAAAGATAACAAAATCAAGTACCTACACGTGTGGCTTATTGGTGCGCTCACGACTCACCCAGGGTTACTAGCTAAATTTGCAAAGGAACGAAAATATAAGAAGCAGCCAGTAAGAATCAAAGTCAATCTTAGGCTTTTGAGTCTCAGTTCCAGCAAGAAAGCAGACATTTCTAAAGTGTTGGGTCAGGTTAAAGAGTTCACATGTGAGGGTGTACTTTATCAAGTGGAAATTACTAATAGCGATTACCTGTACCCAGAATCTTATGGTGCGGCACTAGAAGCGGCGAAAACTATTGCTTCAGGTATCCAACTATTCCACTTGCTCGACCTCGGAGGGGGAACACTCACCCTTAGCACGTACCAAGTGGGGCTGGAAGTCGGAGAACCGCCAAGAGCAATAGAGCAGACAGCTAGTAGTGGGTGTGGTATGAAAGCTATTCTCTCAAGGCTTAATATCGTACTGGCTAGGGTAGACTGTGGAGGGTTGCAGTTCTACCGTGAAAATCTGGAATCGGCTTTACGAAACTCGAAACCTCTAGGCAGTGGTCAACACGCCGTGAAATACCGACATGGGCAAGAAGTTCTGGAGATTAGCCAAGAGATAGGATATGCGCTAAGCGAGTGGGTAGCTGAATCGCCCATAGTCGCAACACTACTCGGCAGAGTTTCCCAAGCGTTGCTCGATGGCAGACCTGTGTATGCCACTGGCGGAGGTATGGCGATATCAGTGATAGCTGAATGGGTTGAACGCTATGTCTGTTTAGACATTGAAAGTCCCAAGTTTTTCATATTGGATAACCCACAAAGCGTTAACCTCACTGGATTAAAACACCTCGACCAATAAAATTAGTCACCACCTCAAATGCTCGGAGTTGGGTTTCCCTCACTCCGGTTCAGTTTCTGCAATGCCACCTAGCTTTCAATAGGTATGAGCCGTATTCTGTGGCTGATGTAGCGCCTAGGCTGATTGTGGGAGCGGTGTTTCATTCTGGGAGCGGTACTCCCCCTGCCGCTAGTCCCTCCCCGAAGCCAGTAGCTACCCACCCCACTAAGAAGCTAGTCGTACCCGTTAGAAAAATATCGAGAAATGGTTAGCAGCCTGAACTGAACAACAGCGCTGTTGTTCACGCTGTTGTCCTGCCCAAGTCTCGCGATCCCTGCCACGCTGCAAGGAAGCCAGCAGTACCAGTTAGAAAAATTTTTAAAAAACTTCTAACTAGTTATTGAGAACTTAAAACAAGTTAGATTATAATATAACTAGTTAGAACAACAGAATGAAAACGATGTCTAAGATTTTACAGGAAAAAGTAGAGAGCTTATTCCAGGTAACCAAGGATTTGATGAGCTTTGAAGAGATCAAGCCACACTGCGAACAGTTCAACGAGTGGGTGAATCTCCACACGGCTTACAGCATCGACACTCTAGGTACTTACCTCAGTCGTTACGGCTTTTACAAGAAGTTCAAGAGCCTGCCCTTGGAACAGGGGAAAAATGCTGAGTCGATCCCTAAGTACGACGGTAACGGTAATGTTGTAGGCACTGAACTCAAGCACTACGTCCTACTGCTTTGTGGCTTAGACAAGGCTCAGTGGCGCGATCGCAATGACACTACACGAGTCATAAAAAGACTAGGGAATGACCAAGAAGTAAACCCCGACAAGTACTTAGAAGTGACCGGGCAGTTGCTTGAGAGTGACGACCCTCATGAATTAGCAGTGGGGCTGATTGCCGCGACAGGTCGCCGTCCCCACGAAATAATAGCCCGTGCCAAATTTACTGCCGTGGCTGGGGAAGGCTACCAAGTGCTGTTTGAGGGGCAAGGCAAGAAGCGCGGTGAGGAACCAGCTTTCGCGATCGCCACACTTTACCCCGCCGAGTACATCATTAAAAAGCTGGGGCAACTCAGAAGAGATCCGAATACCAAGGCACTTCTTAAAGAGGTAGCTGCTGAATTTCCCGACGACATAGCAGCCCAAAATAGAAGCATCGAAAACCGTAGGGGCAACTCGTTACGCCGTGTAGTACAAGAGTACTTTGGGGGTAAAGACACGACCGAACCCTTGCTTAACTTCCGCAATGACCAAGACCAAAATGATTGCAAAGCACTTCGGGCTGCTTACGCAAGCTTGGCTACTAAGAGGGATTGCGATCGCTCGGTGGGTTCGCAGATGCTCTACTACGCTCGGCTTCTCGGTCACTTCGTGAAAGAAAAACCCACAGACAGAGAGTTGCAGGCGATCGCTACTAGTATTGGTTACGCCGATTACTACTGCTCATCTCCCGTTGGCTTTCCAAGAGCGCCACAGAAGGAGAAGGTAGCACAGGTAAGAGCTTCAGATGCTGATTTTGAAGCTATTAAGCGGCTTCAGCAAGAGTGGGGGCTGCCAAATCAGCAGGCTGTCATTACTCGGCTGATCGAGTCTCACCAACAGAAGCTTGGTGTAGCCAAGGAGGTGCTGGAAGCTAAGGCACAAATAGCCCAGTTGGAAAAGCAAGTTAAGCAGTTACAAGAGCGAAATAACCAGTTAGAACAGGAGAATAAAGAAATGGAAGCAGTTAAGTCACAGGCAATCACGATCAACGCTACCGAACTAGAAGCGACTATCAGCCGAGTGGTGGAAGAGAAGCTAGCACAGGCTCTAGCTAAGCTACCACAGCCGCAGAAGCCAGAGCCAGAGACAATAGTAATCCCCGCACCTACCCCAGTAGTACAGCCTAAAGTGAGGATTGCGCCACCAAAAGAGGTGATCGATTGGGAACTCAAGAGCAATGCTGAGCTATGGGGAACCAAGGCGAGTGGTGCAGCTAACGAGAAAATCCGCCGTTCGTATGAGGCAATTTGTCTTTACAATGACACCGTAGCGACTGGCGACAACGACCGCCTGGCTATTACAAACCTTGCGCTTAGGGAACTGTCCGGGGTAAATGGGCTGTTGGTTGGCGACTGGATCAAGAACCATGCTGATGAAATCATTAGTTACAACAGCAAGCATGGGATGCAAAACTCGAAAGACCCTAGCAAGGTGGAAACGTACTACAACAAGCGACATGGGCAAGACAAGATTTTGGGAATTCTTAAGCTGGTTAACGAAAAGTTTCTAGATGGGGTAGCTTTGAAATCTCAGCAAGCCGAGCAAGCTGCCTAATGTCCTACCTAGCCGATAATTTCGGACTTATCGGCTAGGTACTAGAATGGTGATTGCATGCGTAGTTTTATAGCCGTACCAGTCTTTTGGTACGGACAAATCAAACCCTCACCTAGCCCCTACGGTGAGGGTTTTATTGCGTAAAAAAAAACCGTGGTTTGCTGCCACGGAAAATCACTACTTGAGGCATTCAATGAATGCTGATAAGATTCTAGCCAGCCTCACCACTCATCCTTCTATAGCACATTCCCCACTACCGCGATCGCCCCGCGTCCGCCCCACGTTCGCGTAACGTTACTCGGACTGTCACACCCCCAACTGAGTCACCCCTTACAAGGCGATCGCATTCCGATCCTTGCTGAGTCACCCCCCCTGTTAGGCGATCGCATTCCGATATTTTTGGTGTCT
>CAZZVG010000251.1:0-7561 GCA_964657295.1 Iningainema sp.
GGGCGGGTAATGCGATCGCAATGTCCGGTATCGGATGACTCCAATTTATAATGTAGTATTATGTCTTTTAATTATGATGCCTGGGAAACCTCTGTTTTAGACTTTTCAGCCACCTTTTCGATAAATAGGTAACTTGCTAAGACGAACAGCTTCTGTCACGGCTTCATCTAGATTTTCCATCACCGCGATGGGTGCCTCAGCTTGTATTTTAAGTGTTGCTAAATATTTTCTTGCTGTAGAAAATTCCGAGCCTGCCAAACGGATAACCAAGCATGGGAAATGGCCATCTCGACGGTTTCTGCTACCGTTGGAACGTGAAACTTGTTGTTTAAGTTCGTTCTTATGGTGTTGGACAAAATTGTCAATGCCTTCGACGACATCCTCAGTGTGAGGAATATTAGCTAAGAAGTTAATGAGTATAACTTGAATACTTTTGTCAGTGGCTAAGTTTTTCAAAGCATTTTCTAACCGATACTTCAATGTAGTTGGTGAAGGATCGATAGGAGAGGCGTGGCGCAAATTTAAACATACACCTGGCTTACCACCTGCATGAGCGACTAAATCGAGAGTTGCCATGACTGAACCTGCACCATTACCCAAAATTCCGATTTTACCTTGTAATTCTATGCCGTCCCAATCGCCTAAAATACTGTTGACCTCAACAGTATGATGACGTTTAGCAGCATTTTTCGCCATCTCCGCAATCTCAGAATGACGTCCGATCGCTCGTTCATTAATACTCACATTACCATTGAGAGCCATCACTTGACCGGAAGCGTTCACAGCTAGGGGATTGATTTCGAGCAAGTCCAAGTCTTTTTCCACAAATAACTGATACATCTTCTGCACAACATCGCTCACAGACTGCATCAATGTACCGCGCAAACCCATTTTCAAAGCCAGTCGTCGGGCATAAAATGGCGAGAATTCTTGTTCAACGACAACATGCTGCATTTTTTCTCCAGCCGATTCCCATTCAATATCCGCTTCTGTGCAACCTAAAAGTATTGGGCGGCACACAGCAGTGTCCAAAACGACTGCTAGATATAATTCCTGTTCGATGCTATATTTGGCTTCTGCTAGCAACACGGATGGTAATTCACCGAAAACTGGCAAATTAAAGATATTTTGGGCAGCTGCGATCGCATCAATCGTTGTTTCTACAAATCTAACTCCACCTGCTTTTGTCCTTCCACCTGCATACACCTGAGATTTCAGTACAATCGGGTAGCTAATTTTTAAACGTTTTAGTTCTGTGGGATGGTCAATTTTTTGAGACGGCAATACAGGAATGCCTATCTTTCCAAACCATTCTTTAACTTGGTACTCCAATAAATCCATTGGGACACACCCCTTATTTATCGTTTTTAAAAGATTACTGTGGTGCTGTCGAATACACCAACTCTGCACTTTATTTACGAATAAAGCTCTCGTTAGCTACTACAATTGTTTTTTTTCTAACAATATCTAATTTATTAAATAAGGTAAAGGATTTCAACAGTAACCTGATCTTGCTCACCTAGCAACATGTTATCCGTTCTCTCAGTAAATCTATTGACATTTTAGGCAACCAGCATTTTTATCATAAAATAGCGTTCTATTATAACATCGCATATTTAGCATTTTACAATTTAAGTTAAGAAATTCAATCTCCACAATTCTACTTAAAACCTAGATAATATTATTGCCTTATGCATTAAAAATACGAGTATTTCCACTCTTATGACCAGGAGAACCTATTCTTCGTAAATTTACATTAGTTTTTTTAAGGAAAGAGAGTGTGCAGCAAGTTTACGTTTCGTTACATACATAATAAATTTTCTGGCCAACTTACTTACATATACTTCGGGGCTACCAGACATCCCGCTCTCTTGAGGTGTGAAATCTAGAAGCGTAATAGATTAGAGTATACTTTTAATTTCAAGTATAAATAGTTTTCAGCAAATAAGTAGCTCAAAAGTCCGAAAACAATATATGACTAAAGTCACTATTTTCGATAGAAAAGATAGAAAATTTTGCTGTCGTCAAGAGCAGAGATCGTTTAAGCTAACTGAAAGATTCTTTGATTTGTGGCTAAGAGGCGATAGTGTGCCAAAACGAATTAGTTTAATTTCTCTTCTGGTTGTCTGTGGTTTGTCGAGTATGCCTTTATCCGCTCACGCACAAGCACTAATACCCCATACTCTACAGCTTGATGCAGCGAAGTTAGAGCAACAGGGTTTAAGTCTAGCACAAGAAGCAGCTCAACTAGCTCAGTTTCAACAGTTTGAACTAGCTTTGCCACGAGCGCGGCTAGCATCTCAACTAGCTCCTAAGAATGATAAAGTATGGTTTCTCTTAGGTGGCTTATATTTGCAAAGTAAAAACTTGGATGGTGGGATCGCCGCTTTGAAAAAGGCAGAATCTTTAAATCCTAAAAATGGGGATATCCAGTTTGCTTTGGGTTCGGCTTATTTTCAGCAGCAAAAGTACCAAGTGGCTATTGGCGAATTCCAAGCTGGTTTGAAGTTGAAACCTAATGACTCAGATGGGTTGTTTGATTTGGGCAATGCTTACTATATGCTGGGTAAATTGCCAGATGCTCTCACTCAGTACAATAAAGCAGTCTCCTCTAACAAAAAATTCTGGCCTGCAATTAATAACGTAGGTTTAATTTTATACGAGCAAGGTAATGTCCAGGGTGCAATTAAGCAATGGCAAAACGCTATTGCGATCGAGAAGCAAGCTGCAGAACCTAGATTAGCATTAGGGGTAGCACTATATACTAAAGGTGAGCACCAACAAGGTTTGGCAATGGGAGAAGCGGCACTCCGCATTGACAACAAATACGGTGATTTAGATTTCCTCAAGCAGAACCTCTGGGGTATGCATCTACTGACGGATACCAAGAAATTCTTGCAATCACCTCGCATTCAATCTGCTCTTGGGCCACCGCAGAACCCGACAGCTTCCCAGCAACAGCCCGCTCAGTAGAGGAACGGTTTTATGAGCCAGAGAGTGATGAATTACTGATTCATCACTCCTAAATTTTTACAAATAACCACTTGCTTAATGCTACTCTCTAGTAGTACATATATATTAATCAATAATCAGTTGATACGTAAATTAACTTTTACAATTTGATACATGTTGTTATTAAAGGACTTTTCTCTGTCGGGTTTCTTACGCCAGAGCGAGGAAGGTTGAAAAGTGGGAAGCCGCCTGCTCCCATTTACTCAAAAATCACTACTCGCCAAAGTTATATTTGTGATTGCAATCGTTGTGTCCGAGGGGACATGGCATGTTCAATTGTGATCTTTGGGTAGCAGCGCCAGGATCTGATCGACAAACTGCTGATGATCAACAACAGGTTTGGAAATGTAGCCATCAGCACCGCTTTGCTTAAGAAAATTCTCGCGATCGCCCTCCATGGCGTGGGCTGTCACTAGGATAATAGGTAAGGAAGCTGTTTGCGGATCGGATTTCAACATTTGCGTAATCTTGATCCCATCAACAGACTTACCTTCGTAAACACTTCGAGACAAAGAGACATCCATCAAAATAATGTCAATCTCCCCTGTTTGGGCAAAATTCATCACCTCTTCCACATTTTCCGTATGCTTAACGTCCAAGCCAGCTCGCTTGGTTAAAATCTTGGAAAAAACGCGAGCGTTAATCAGATCGTCTTCGACAATCAAGACAGTTTTCATGTTTAATTTAATTTTTGATTTTTATAGGGTATTTATATGCACACAGATATTAGGGGAATACCACCTCTAGCTAAACACATATGTAGGTACATCCTGGGAAATAATCAATGTGGATACCCGTCATCAAGGATAATACTACTGCTTATTATCCTATGACTATCAAGATTTCGTAATGAAAAGCATTTCATCCGTTATGCTGTGGTTGCTACAGTCTTTAGTTACAGCGACTTTCGTGTAGTGAAAATTCAGGGAAAAAACTCATGGCAAAACAGTTAAACCTTCTCCCAGGGGGACAGGTCATTACCACAGCCCTGCATACCGAGATGCAGCGGTCTTATCTAGAATATGCCATGAGTGTGATAGTTGGGCGGGCGTTACCAGACGTGCGTGATGGCTTAAAACCAGTTCATCGGCGAATTTTGTATGCCATGCACGAACTAGGTTTGACTCCTGATCGACCATATCGTAAGTGCGCTCGTGTTGTGGGAGATGTGCTGGGTAAATATCACCCCCACGGCGATCAAGCAGTTTACGATGCTCTGGTGAGACTGGTACAAGATTTTTCCAGTCGCTATCCCTTACTGGCAGGACACGGAAACTTTGGAAGTGTCGATAATGACCCCCCAGCCGCGATGCGCTATACAGAAACGCGCCTCGCGAGTATTAGTCACGAGGGAATGCTGGCGGAAATTGGCGAAGAAACGGTGGAATTTGTTGGTAACTTTGATAATTCTCAAGAAGAACCAACTGTACTACCAGCACAATTACCATTCTTGTTGCTGAATGGTTGTGCCGGAATTGCTGTCGGGATGGCAACAAATATTCCCCCGCATAATTTGGCAGAATTAGTAGATGGGTTGATTGCTTTAATTGACAACCCTGATTTACCTGAGCAAAAATTATTCGAGTTAATTCCAGGGCCTGATTTTCCTACAGGTGGCGAAATCGTTGGGAATGCGGGGATTCGTGAGGCATACACCACAGGCAAAGGTAGTATTGTGCTACGGGGAGTCGGTCAAGTAGAAGAGGTTGCTCTTGGACGGGGTGGCAAGCGGCGGATAGCAATTATCGTCACGGAATTGCCTTACCAGGTCAATAAAGCAGCTTGGATTGAGAAAATCGCGGAATTGGTGAATCAAGGTCGTATACAGGGAATTGCCGATCTTCGGGATGAGAGCGATCGCACCGGAATGCGCGTAGTCATTGAATTGAAACGCGATGTTAACCCCCAAGAACTTCTCCAAAATTTGTACCACCAAACCGCTTTACAAACGAACTTTGGCGCGATTCTTCTGGGATTGGTGGATGGACAACCACGCCAACTCAACCTCCGTCAGCTTTTGCAGGAGTTCTTGAGTTTTCGAGAGCAAACTCTCTCGCGTCGCTACACTCACCAGTTAGAAAAAGCGGAAAGTCGGCAACGTTTAGTGGAAGGTTTACTTGTCGCACTCTCGCATCTTGATCAGGTTGTGGAGATTTTACGGCACGCGGCTGATGGCAGTACGGCAAAAATGAGCTTGCAAAACCAACTCAATTTGAGTGAGGTGCAAGCTGATGCAATTTTATCTATGCCACTGCGACGCCTCACAGGTTTGGAACAGCAGAACTTACACAAGGAGTTTGAAGAGTTAAATCAGCAAATTCAGTTATTGCGAACTTTACTGGGCGATAGACGGGAATTATTGAAATCACTGAAAAAAGATTTGCGCAGTCTCAAGCGCAAATACAGTGATGAACGGCGGACAAAGATCATCGGCAGAACTTCAGAACCAACGGGAGCAAAAAAACCGGATTTGGCAGAAAATCCCAAATCCCAAATCGCTCCGCCGAAACCGGAAGTGCTTTCAGAAGAAGTTGTTTTAGAGTTTACGCACCGGGGGTATGTACGCCGTCAATCCGTTAGCTCCTCAACAAGGAAGGCAAAAACTGACAACAGTCTCTCGGATAATGACTTCGTGATCCTCACCGCTTCAACCGATACGGAAAAAGATTTGCTAGTACTCACCAGTGGTGGCAAAGTCTACCCGATTAAAGTCGGAGATATTCCCTCCACAAATGGGCGTTCTGCCAGGGGCACACCGTTGATCACTTTGCTCACCAACACTGCTCAAGGTACTCTGGAAACGGTTGTCAACCGCTTTTTACTGCCAGAAAATTTAGAAAGTGCTGAGATCGTTCTCCTGACTAAGCAGGGAAAAATTAAGCGCCTTTCTCTGACAGAATTTATGAATCTCACTCGTCGCGGCATCACTATCTTGAAACTTAAAGATGACGATGAATTGTTATTTACTCAGTTAATAACTACAGGTGAACCGATAATTTTAGCTAGTTCGGGCGGGCGAGTGTTAAAATTTGCGGTGAATGACGAACAACTTCCTGTTATGGGCCGCACGGCTATGGGTTTACAGGCTTTACGCTTGCGCTCTTCTGAGGTTATGGTTGGTTGTGTCTCATCAAAGACAGAAAACAATTTGTTACTGGTGACTCAACTGGGATATGCTAAACGCATCTCTGCCAGTGGTTTTCGATTAGCTAATCGTGGCGATCTCGGTACTCAAAGTTTTAAATTTGTTAGTAAAACTGACTCGATCGCTGGGATGGTACCTGCCTCAACCGACTCTGAGGTGTTGCTCGTCACCAATCAGCAGCGAACTGTACGTCTTCGTGTAGATACAGTCCCATCTTTGGCTAGAGATGGCACGGGTGAAAGTGTCCTTCAACTCAATCGTGATGAAAAAATCATCGCGATCGTTGAATTGCGTTCCTAGAAATAGGAAGTCGGGAATGACTGAACGACGTAAAGCAAAACCCTTAGAGCAAAAGTGTTTTAAGGGTTTTATCTCATTTTTTTAATGTCAATTAAGCTGCATCATCCTGAGACTGGCGTTTTCTTTCAATCGCTTTCCTTAATTCTTCCTCACCTACAGTATCTTGAGAGGCATACCAAGTGCTATTAGGGTTTGCATAAATCTTGTCCATCCGAGCGTGAAATGCTTGTGTATCGTTAGGATGTTTTTTGAGATAATCTCGTAATTCAGTAGAGCTCATTTGCTCAAAATTTGGTGTGCCCATATTAAGTCTCAAATTTCCAAGTGCCATCACGACTAATAGTGATCTCTATTTCTTCGCCAGCCAATATGTAAATATTTCCAGTACGTTCATCTAAAAATCTCCGATACATGTTTCCTCCGTGTGGCTTCAGCCCACGGAGGAAACATGAACGCTTATTTTAACAAGCTTCAAATATTCTTATAAGCATTCTAAGTATTACAACAAAGATAAATAATCCAGCGGTCACTATTCCACCCGTTCCTTAAAAAAGCTTGAGACTCCGGAATTGCCATGATTTGAGATTGGAGTTGTATCACCGCCACGGGGGGCAATCGGAGACTCCGATACGGCACAAGCCTAGATGGGAGTGATAATTTTTGTTAATTTTTCCTAAAAAAATATATAAGTCAAAATAATTACAAAAAAATGCCAAGTTAGTGTGACAAATCCTAGATAATCTGTTATATTAATTTACATAAGGTAACAAACATTATAAATTCTAGTTAGGAGTCCCGACTATGCAAGACACAAAAAAAATTACTGCTCCTGTTCTGGAAGATCGCAATGCTTGGCGTTGGGGCTTTACCCCTCAAGCAGAAA
Organism: Iningainema sp.; assembly: GCA_964657295.1. Taxonomy (GTDB): domain Bacteria; phylum Cyanobacteriota; class Cyanobacteriia; order Cyanobacteriales; family Nostocaceae; genus Rhizonema. The sequence goes on from CAZZVG010000251.1 coordinate 7,341, forward strand.
TCTGGAATGGTCGTTTGGCAATGATTGGCTTCTTGGCTGCTGCTCTGATTGAACTGTCCACAGGCCAAGGGTTCTTACACTTCTGGGGTATCCTGTAAATATCAATAGTGTTGGTTGTTAATGGTTGATGGTTGATGCTTAATTGCGATTAACAATTAACAATAGATCAGGACTTACGCACTCTCATGCCCGAAACCTAGATCTGAACTAGCCCACGCCAG
>CAZZVG010000252.1:0-7527 GCA_964657295.1 Iningainema sp.
TCATTGGTTATTAGTCATTTGTCATTTGTCATTAGTATTCAGTAAAGCAAATTGGACATTCAACAAATGACACGTGACAGAAGACTATTGACTATTTTCTACTTTAGCGATTTTTAGCATCGTCTTTAAAACCGAGTCTGGGTTCAGACTAATTGAGTCGATTCCTTGTTCAACTAAAAACTCGGCAAATTCGGGGTAATCGCTGGGTGCTTGCCCACAAATGCCGATTTTCCGATTATGCTTTTTCGCAGCAGCGATCGCCATTTTCACCATCATCTTCACACCTTCACTGCGCTCATCGAACAAACGTGCCACCAAAGCCGAATCCCGATCTATCCCTAATGTTAGCTGAGTCAGATCATTGGAACCAATCGAAAACCCGTCAAAAATGGCTGCAAACTCCTCAGCCAGAATCACATTATTGGGTAACTCGCACATCACATAAACCTGCAAGCCGTTAACCCCCTGCTGCAAACCATTTTGTGCCATTTCTGCCAGAACCAAACGTCCTTCATCAGGAGTGCGACAGAAGGGAATCATGGGGATAACGTTTGTCAAACCAATCTCTTCTCTAACTCGCTTGAGGGCTTGGCATTCTAGAGCAAAAGCTTCCCTATAGCCTTTGTCATAATAACGTGCCGCCCCCCGCCATCCTAGCATGGGATTTTCTTCTTTCGGTTCAAATTGTCTGCCACCCAACAGGTTCGCATATTCATTACTTTTAAAATCTGACATCCTCACAATGACTGGTTTCGGATAAAAAGCTGCCGCAATTCGACCAATGCCATGAGCTAATTTATCAACAAAGTACTGAGGTTTATCGTCGTAAAGGGCGGTAATTTCGCCAATTTTGGCTTTCACAAATTCATCTTCTAACTTGTCAAAGTGAATCAACGCCATCGGATGAGTTTGAATATAGTTGGCGATGATAAACTCTGTCCGTGCTAAACCTACCCCATCATTGGGAATGGCAGACAAACTAAATGCTTCTTGAGGATTACCGACATTCATTAAAATTTCGGTACGAGTACGAGGCAAGTTCTCTAAAGGAACTTCTTCAACTTCAAAGGGTAGTAATCCCGCATAAACTCGTCCTTCTTCCCCACTGGCACAAGAAGCTGTGATTTCTTGACCGACTTTCAATATTTCTGTGGCATTGCCGCATCCGACAATTGCAGGTACGCCCAATTCTCGGGCAATGATTGCGGCATGGCATGTGCGCCCCCCTGTGTTCGTAATAATTGCACTTGCTTTTTTCATGATTGGTTCCCAATCGGGATCGGTTCTCTCTGTCACCAAAACTTCCCCCGCTTTGAACCGATCAAGTTTGTGGACATCCAAAATCAGATGAACTTTGCCTTGACTAATCGCTTCGCCGATCGCACGTCCTGTGAGCAGGGGGAGTGGGCAGTGAGTAGAAGAAGACTTGGGGACATTTGGACTCTCCGCGTCTGCATCTGTCCGATTTAGAGCGTCTTCCCACAGCAGGCGATAAGTTTTTAAGACATTCTGTTCTTTTCGAGACTGGACTGTTTCTGGACGGGCTTGGACGACAAAAAGTTCGTTGGTGATGCCGTCTTTTGCCCACTCAATATCCATTGGAGTCTGCCTACCGTGAATTTGGGAATAATGGTCTTCAATGAGACAAGCCCAACGCGCCAGCTGTAGAATCTCTTCGTCGCTTAGGGCGTATTTACCTCTTTCACTGGGAGGTACTGACACGTTTTTAGTATGTTTTGAGCCGTCGTCATAAACCATTTTGAGTTCTTTACTGCCCAATCTTTTATCGAGAATTGGGTGAAAACCTTCTAGTAATGTTGGTTTAAAGACGTAGTATTCATCGGGATTGACAGATCCTTGAACGACGTTTTCTCCCAAGCCGTAGGCGGCTGTTATGAGAGCAGCATTTTGGAAGCCTGTTTCTGTATCAATAGAGAACATGACTCCAGAAGATGCTAGGTCGGAACGTACCATTTTTTGGACGCCTACGGCGAGGGCAACGCTAAAGTGGTCAAATCCCTTGGTTTGGCGGTAGGAAATAGCGCGATCAGTAAATAGGGAGGCAAAGCAGCGATGACAGGCGGCGAGAATTCCTGGGATAGTCGTGACGTTGAGGTAAGTTTCTTGCTGTCCGGCAAAACTAGCATCGGGAAGATCTTCGGCAGTGGCACTTGATCGTACTGCTACGTCTGTATCAGGGTTGTACCGATCGCATAGAGTGTTGTATGCTGTGGCGATCGCATCCCGTAATTCTGGAGGAAATGGTGTATGCAGCAGCAGTGAACGTGCTTTCTTCCCGCGTTCTTGTAAATTTTTGACATTTTCCACATCCAAGTCAGAAAAGAGTTCGCGTAGCTGTTCTTCTAAAGAAGCCGAAGAGATAAAATAGCGGTATGCATAAGCGGTGGTGGCAAACCCGGTGGGAACGTTAACGCCATTCTGTGTGAGTTGGGCGATCATTTCCCCTAATGAAGCATTTTTACCACCGACTAGGGGGATATCGGTGATGCCTACCTCATCAAACCAGAGGATGAGCGATCGCTCTTTGGGTTGTTGAAATACAGAAGTATTTTTAGATACTGTAACCATCCGTATTATCCTCAAGGGTAGATTTGAAAGTTGTTTGATTTGGTTTGTGATCCGGCTTAAGCCGTGGCGTCGGCATCACACTTCCTCTATGTTGGGTATATCACACTTAACTAGAATTTAATTTAGAGTTTGTTTGGATTTTAGTATAAAAGATTTTAGATCTTGGACTAGCATTGCTAAACTACCCATTGACAGAAGTCTGTTTCGGGAGACAGCATTTATGGCGAAATACGATAAGATTTTTAACTCAAAGAAGACCGCAGAAGAATCACTCAATCCAAAAGAAGCCGTGGCGGCGATCGCGATCGTCACTGCTGCGGCTGATTCTTCGTTAGAAGACGTGGATATAGACCTTTTAACTGACGTACTCTGGGGATTCGACATTTTTGAAGAATACTCAGATGACGATTTGTTAGAAATGCTTGACAAACTGGTTGTCATGGCAGAAGAGAAGACAGTGGGAGTGCTGTTCAATGCAGCTCGTGAATCCCTTTCGGATGAACTCTTGCTCGATGCTTTTGCTGCTGGAGTCAGCGTACTTGTAGATGAGGAAGAACTACAAATCCCCAAAGGGAAAATGACTTTGCTCAAAAAACTTCAGGAAGCTTTAGAAATTGATGAAGAAGAAGCGAACGAAGTGATACAAGAAGTCATCACTGCTTTTGAAGAAGCAGAAGAAGAGTTCGATGAAGATGAAGGTGAAGGGGAAGGATTACTCGGGGAAGACGATAGCCTCGCAGTGTACGAATCGCCTTTGAAAAACTTTACACTTCCAACACCAGTGTATACCGAGGAGGGTGGTAGAGTTCAAAGTCAAGAAGGGTTGGTGAGTTTTTCCGATGACCTCGGTACAATGCTGAGAATCGACTATTACCGGATCGTGACTGAGCAGGAGGAGGAAATGTCTTCTGTTGGACAGGAACAATATCTGAAATCACTTTTATTAGACAAGTATGTGCCTGAAGCAATTGCGGTAAATTTACCAAAAACAGCTGTGAATTATACAGAATATTTGGTAGACGCAATGGACGGAGCTTACTTTGCCTTGGTTAATATGCCTGAGGGTTCAACGATTTCTAAGATCGCAAACAACGGCACTGCCACTAAGTTAAATGCATATCGGGGTCTTTTGGCTTTTAGCGAAGGGGATTTCCTTTATGTAGTTAGCAGCCAGCACAGCTTTCCTAAAGGTAAAACTTCCGGTTCCACTAAACAACAAGCAGAGGATATTAAGCAGAAAATTCTAGAGTTCGTTGATACGATTGAGTTTACCTAGTATGAGTTGTGCGATCGCTTTCATTGGTGGCAACCACGAAATGGGCGATCTCTTCTCAATAACCGTAGGGTGGGTACTGTGTTTGATCCCGAAAAATTAGAGTTTAAGGATACTCTGAATGCAGTACCCACCTCAACCACCTCTGGCGTCACGTCTAATGCCACAACCAAAACGTAACTATCGCCCGAAAAATTTTGACTCAATGCATGTCTTGCTACTTATTTACAGTACCAGTGGCTAACTAAGTGACTCCACGGGCCATGAAGGTTTTTGTAAAGGAGCCAGGTATCGAGGACTAGCTCCACGAGGACAATGAATACACATATGGCCAAGGAAACAATGACAGGTAGACTGAGGTCAGGAAACTTCCTTTGCAGATCGACAATTCCAAATAACAGCAAAAACAGTAGCGAAATTCCCAGGAGGAAAGATAATTTAGCGATCGCGAGAATGAAACGACCGATCTCCAGGATACGATTGTAGAGCGTGGAAAACCCCTCAAGGATTTCTTCAATGTTACTCAGGATCAGCAAAATTTGTTGCAGGTTCAAATGAGCCGCTAAGGAGAGTTGTTGCTTCTCCTCAACCCATTGGTTTTTGAAATCAGCTATCAGCTTGTCCAAGGGAAGCACCTGGGATGTAGACGCCCAGATAGGAAAATCCTTCAAATACAAGGGAACCAAATAATCGATCATTTCTACCAAGAGTAGATTAAAATCATTCAGTTCTGGAGTCAGCTCTTGGGTAAAACGAATCAGTTGGTGAATCTGGACTTGAAGTTCACGGTAGTAGTCCATCCGCCTTTGGCCAATCAACTGGGTATAAAAAGTCAGTAAAACAATTAAAACCCCCAATAGAGCAGCCAGAGACTGGGATACAGTCGAAAAGAATTCAATCGCCACCTCTTGGCGCACCGTAACCCAAGGGGCATTTTCCCGTTTAGCAAAGATCAGCGTCACAACAAACATAATCCCAATGATCGCTAGCTGATGGCGGGTAAAGATAGCTACCAATCTCTGCAACACAGGAGTAGTACTAAGTTTAACCAGGATTTGGAGACCTTGCAAAGGTTCACAAATTTGAAGTCGTTGGGGTTTTCGGACTGACATGATGGTAAGAAGCAGTTCCTGACAAGGTGGACGATAATCGCACGGATGTACTGCGGATAGATGGAGTGCCAAATAAGGAGTTTGCCTTCTTGCCCATATAAGCTCCACATTTAGCCAATTATTTTGCGTTGAAATGACGCACACCTTATCGTAAAAACTGAAGCTCTTACGTACTAGTGACAAAGGTAACAAGTCTGGTTAGACTAAAGTCAGCCTTCCGTATGACTAATGTCATGGAACATACGCGAGCTACTATGATCTTGCCAAAGGTGTAATTGAAAAATTTTTAAAGTTATAGTACGTCAATATTAATTTTCAATCCAATGCTCACGCATTACCATTTTCATGCATGTCGTTTTGCTTCTACCAAATCTTCTAGAACCCCTATTTTATCTACAGTGTAAAATCTAGGGTTAGGTTCCGCATTAATCTTGTCCATCAGTGCTTCAAAAGCTTCATTGTCGTTACGATGTTCCAGCAGATATCGTTTAAGCTCAGATTTAGTCATTGCTAAGAAATTAGGCTTCATTCGTCATCTACATGCTTCTCTTTGATCGAGTTCTAAAAAAAGTTCTTCTGCACTCAGAGTCAAATCTTCGTCACTTAATGCTGGAAAATCAAAGCTTACTGTGCGTTTGAGAATCTCTGATGCCATTCCCACTTTTCAGATTCACTTAAATTTTCAAAGGAATTAAGAAGATTTTGCACGGTTATGCTCATATGTCTTGGGGAGAATAGAGGAGGAAGTCTTTTAATTAGATACTAGCAGGTCTAACCGCCCTTTCCCTTACACACATGGGAATATGATAGATACAATCAGAGTAAAGTACAAAGCTGATAGCAAATGGCTGAAATTGTAACTCTAGAACTTCCTGAGACACTGGCACAAAGAGCAAAGGAAATTGCTGTTTTCACGCATCGGCAACTTGAAGATGTGCTGATAGAGTGGATTGACCACGCTATTGCGGATCTACCAGTTGAGTCACTACCCGATGAACAGGTGTTAGCTTTGTGCGATCTACAGATGGCATCTCAACAGCAAGAGGTTTTTAGTGATCTGTTAGCACGTAACCAAGAGGCTCAGCTGAATCAAGTAGAAGTTAGACAACTGGATGAACTTATGCAGATCTACCGACATGGTTTGGTACGTAAGGCGAGAGCCTTGAAAGTAGCTGTTACACGCGGCTTAAAACCTGCTCTCAACTAACAGCAATGCCTCGAACTTACATAGCTGTGGAGATAGAACGCCGTGTCCGCACTACTGCTAAAAATCGCTGCGGCTATTGCTTGAGTCCCCAGCATTTGGTTATGGCCCGTCTAGAAATTGAACACATTGTTCCCATTTCTAAAGGAGGCGGCAATGACGAATCGAACTTGTGGCTGGCTTGTCCTCTTTGCAATCGTTATAAAAGTGATAAAATTACAGGAGTTGACCTGGAGACAGGTGAGAAGATAAAACTTTTTAACCCGCGTACCCAAGTTTGGTTCGAGCATTTTGACTGGACTAAGGATGGTTTGCGTATTATTGGTCAAACACCAACTGGTCGAGTAACGGTTACAACTCTACATTTGAGCGATGATCCGGATGCTATGGAAGTTCGCAGTTACTGGGTACTTGCTGGTTGGCATCCTCCTAAGGAATAGAGAGCATAGCACTGTGGTTTACTACGTTTTTCATCTATTTAAACCACAATTCTTGCGAAGGGCGAACAGCCGGAGGCTTCTACAGTGCTGGCTCGCCTTTGCGTGAGATAAAATTCATCCCATTAATCAGCAACACCAAAAAATACATTCAAGAAGAACATCAGAGTAGGAGCAGAAAATCAATTCGATCTTGATACTCGTCCTCAAATGAAGCGTCAGCAATAAGGATTAGCTCCTCAAGATTCTCACCCAAGCTCAGTTTAGCATTCAATATCAAAATTCCCGGTATGTGACGATCCTGAGCAAGGTGATCGTTCAGATGAACAGGCATTGATTTTCGATTGTTCGTGACTAAAATGAAATCATGTGGATCAAGCGTGCCTCTTGGAGGTGCCGTGAGTTCACCTATTGCCAGAACAAATAAATCGGGCTTCAGCCGACGGAGTTGGTTTGTGTAGGTTGGATCAACGTTTTCATCGATGAGATACTTGAGGGTCATTTGCCTGCCTCATCGCATCTCTTTGGGCCCTTAACCTCCGTAATTTCTCTGCAACAGGCGGCAGATTGTGCCCCTGCTCTTCTCGCATTCGCTCAGCCCACTCCAACCAGTCCGTCATATATGCATCAACGGCTTTTTTGTTATGTAGGTAATATAAAATTGTGGCATAAACTTGCTCTAGCGTTAAGGATGGATAGATATTAGCAATTTCCTCTGGAGTTCGGGCACGGAATAGATAATCAAACAAAATCGTCTCAATTCCTATCCGTGTGTCCTTGAGCCGAATGTCATCGGGAGCTAAAAAGTTGAAATAGTCTTCGAGTTGCATGGCTAATATTTTCGGTTTTGTCGCAAATTCTTTTAGGTACTCAGGGATTTTTGGCGGAAATCCCTTGGTTGAATATTAACGT
>CAZZVG010000253.1:0-7522 GCA_964657295.1 Iningainema sp.
CACACCAACTGTTCCGCCTTTAGAAGGCACCTACAATTGGCTAACTTACCCCTTTTTCGATCAACTCATCTGGCAATCTATTCGGCAACCAATTAACCAGTGGCGACGCGAAACCTTGAACTTGCCTCCTCTTTCCCCCAAGTCAGGTGTGTTGGCGCGAATGCAGCAACAAAAAGTACCATTTCTTTACAGCTTTAGTCCTTCTTTTCTCCCTAAACCGAATGACTGGCCCGACTGGGTGTATGTCACTGGTTACTGGTTTTTTGAGCGTCCGTCGAACTGGCAACCGCCTAGCGATCTAGTAGAATTTCTGGCTGCTGGACCACCACCAATTTATATTGAAACCTGGCATGAGAAAATAGGAGTAGAGACTGTTCGCAAAGTGCTATCTCAGACAGGATTACGAGCTATTGTGCGAACTGTAGCAGGTGGGCTTCGTGATGCCAATTTTCCAGAAGATGAGGTATTGACTATCCAATCAGTGCCCCACGATTGGCTGTTTCCGCAAATGGCGGCAGTGGTGCATCATGGTGGTCATGGCACAACGTTGAATGGTATACGTGCTGGCGTTCCTACAGTTACTATGCCCTACAATGGCGACCAGTTTCTCTTTGCACGTAGAGTCGGGGAGTTAGGTTTAGGTCCACCGCCGATTGTGCAAGAACAGCCTTCGGTGGAGAGACTAGTCGCTGCTATTAGAATTGCCATCAGCGATACAACAATGCGATCGCGTGCTACGGCGATGAGTAAACAGATTCAGGCAGAGGACGGAGTCGCGATCGCAGTCGAAGCTTTTCATCGGCATCTATGACCCAACTGGCAACAGCACAATATACCAGCCACTAAGGTTGTGTAGTAAATGCAAGTATTCATCACATTCTTCATTAATGCTACACTATAATACTGGACTGCAATTTTGAGGAGTATGAGGGCTAGAATAGAAGAAAATCTACTTTTCCTTCACCATGAAGACTTACCAGAATTTAAAAAAGGTGGTTCGGTGGTGAGGAATAGCTATTTCTGGGCACTCCGTTCCATTGCTGGTCAAGCTGGGCGTTATCGTGATTGGGAATATGAGTCGGAAGTCTGGCTAGCACTGGGGCGGATGCTATTGTCATTTACAGAGTCTGGTTATTTAGGGTTGAGAGAAACAGTGCTGGAGTTTCCCATATCTCAAGGGCAAATTCCTGATGTGCTGCGAGGAGTTTCCACTTGGGAATAGAAATATTGCGATCGCCCCGTTTCCACATAAGTTTTAAGAAATCGCCTCCAACACCATTTGCGGAATCAACACACCGTTTTGCGATTGAGAAATTCCCAAAAAGCGTCCATCTTCCTCGTAAACCCGCAATAGTCCGGAAATGTCGTCATTTACCGGAATATGTTGACCCTGACACCATTTAAGAGCAAGGGTTGCTGGTAGGATGGTAGACGGCAGATGCTTTACTGGTGCATCCGGGGGAATCGGTTGAAATGTTCCGGCTTGTAGTTGTGTTTCCAAGTCTTTTAGGGTAAGGCTATCTGCTAAATGGAACTCGTTGCTTTCAGTGCGTATCAATGCCGCAAGAGTACCGTAAGTTTGTAAAACTATTCCTAAATCGCGGGCTATAGCCCGAATATACGTACCACTACCACAAGCGATCGCGATATCCAATTCCGGAAAATCTCCATCCCGCCAATCCAAAACTTCTATGTGGAAAACTTCAATTATCCGCATCGGGACTTCTACATTTTCCCCTTTCCGTGCCAAGTCGTACAAGCGTTGTCCTTGCACTTGAATAGCGCTGTAACTTGGGGGAATTTGCTCAATTTTGCCCTCAAATTGTGGAAGTGCTGTTTTCACTGCGGCTAAACTCAATCCTGAACATGGTTGACTTGCAATGATTTCGCCTTGTAAGTCATCAGTTGTCGTACACATCCCCAAGCGGATTGTGGCTTTGTAAGCTTTTTTTCCGGGAAGATATTGCAATAATCTTGTGGCTTTACCAAATGCGATTGGTAACACTCCAGTCGCTGCTGGATCTAAAGTACCGGCATGTCCTACGCGCTTGAGGCGCAAGAGTTTTCGTACCCGCGCCACACAGTCGTGGGAAGTCCAGTCAAATGGTTTGTTGAGATTGAGGAAACCTTGCACGAGATGGTTAGGAGTAGGTAGTGGTTTAATTCAGATAACTTCTTCTATTATTATTTGTTTTTTCCCAAGGCGATCGCCACTGAACCTGATACAACGAGAACCGCTCCGAGGATTTCTATCAGAGTTATGCGTTCTACGGCGATCAAAGTTGGTGTGATAACTGATACAACCCAAACTGAGATTAAAGTCACAATGGGAGCTACAGCCAAGACTGCACTTACCCGCGATGCTTCCCAATGTTCTAAGGATTCAGCAAAAGCACCATAAGCAATCAGAGTATTTAAACCACAAAAAAGTAACATTCCCCAATGCAAAAAATCTAGTGTAAAAATGGCTTTGGGTGTAGCCAAAGGAGTAAATAATAAAGTACAGCCTCCGTAAATAATTAGCATGATGCTAGTCGAAGACAAAAATTGCAGCAACTGTTTTTGTGCTAAAGCATAAATCGCCCATGCTACTGCTCCTATGACAGTTAAACCACTGCCTAGAAGATATTTACCGTGTGCTGTAATTAAATGAGAGATTTGATCGTTAAAAAATAAGGCAAGCCCGAGAGTTAGTAGACTAACGCCAATCCACTGATGTAGCTTGTAACGCTCTTGAAAAATAACTAAACCACCAAAACCCATCAGTAAGGGTGCTAACTGAATAATCACTTCGGCGTTAGCGGGTGTCGTTAGTGCTAAACCTTGTAAGAAAAGAATATAGTTACTTGCCAAAAATATTATGGCGATCGCCAACAACTTCCAAGAAGCAGAACGCAGTTGTTGCCGCGTCGGTAATTTCCCTTTTACTCCTAAATAAATCGCCAAGATAGTAAATGAAATCAAAAAGCGAAACCAAACTAGCGTGTAAACATCCAGCGCTTGTAAAGTTACCGTCAGGGCAATAGGTAGAATTCCCCATAAAAAAAGAGTTAATGACGACAATGCTAGCCCTAAACGCCAGCGATTGGAAGTTTGATGCATATTTTAAGATATATTCTTAAGTCTATTAAGTTTCGATTTCCTTAATAAACATCTCTAGAAATTACAATCTTTATCAGTTAAAAAAAAGAATACTCCCGTTATTGAGTGTAAGATTACCGATGCAATTTCTTCTCCCTCTCCCCAAAAGGTAACATAAAGACAAAAGGAATAGTTGAAGGCATGTAGAGACGTTCCTTTGAAACATCTCTACATAGCGTTGACGCAATTAACTATGCGACTTGCGGTTCTACCAAATTCTCTGCCCCCTGAATAACTTTTGCCGATTCAATTTTGTCACCAGCTTTGAGTTCATCCAAAACTTTTTTCCCGTCTATAACATAGCCAAAAATAGAGTAGCGACCATCAAGCAGGTTGCGTCCTGCTGGAGTCAGTTCCGGTTCAAAGAGAAAGAAGAAAAATTGTGAAGAACCACCATTGACTTTTTGTTCCGGACGTGCCATTGCTAAAGCTCCAAAGGCAGAGAAAGGCAAAACTGGCATATCGGTATAACGACCAGCTTCTTCTAAAGTAATACCATAGGTAGGTACTTTGTCACCTTCAACTAAGACTTCTAAAGGAATAGCACGATATTTGCCTGTTTTAGGATCGATGAAACCCACTTCCTTACCTACTGGATCTCCAGTTTGCAAGACGTAGGATTCTTCAGAACGGGTAAATTCCAAGCCGTTATAAAAACCTCGCTGCACCAAATCAACAAAGTTGCCAGCGGTGACAGGGGCACTGTAGCCGTCCACAACCATAGTAATATTACCTTTGTTGGTTTTCATTTCTACAGTGGCACGGCCTTTGAGTTGTGGCAAATCGCTGTATTCCGTTGGCACTTCAAAGGGGAATTTTTGTACCATTGACTGTTCTAATTCAGTCACAAAATCCAGCAGATGAGCTCTTTGTTGCGTAATTTTTTCCTTATCTTTAGTTTTTGCTGTTTCTTGCATAGCTTCTACGCCAGATTTTAACTCGGCGATTAAAGCTTTGGCTTGGGGTTGCCTTTCTTCCGGGATATCAGCTAAAAGTTTGGCTGGGTTTGCCAGAACTCGCGATGCTTTACTCAAGTCTTGGGAAATTACACCCCAACGTCGATTTGCCCGCAGTTGATTGGAAATGTCTTCCAAACTAGTTTGCAGTTGTCTGACAGGTTTGTTGTGGATGGGAAGTGCATACCGCAACAGCGATTTGCCATCAGTAATAGCATTACCTGCGGGTAGTGCAGCATGACTCTTGGGCGTCCACCCAGCCGTACTTATCCCTAGGAATAGTGTGACAATCAGCAGTGTAAATAGGCTTCTCTTCAGCCAAGATTTGCAGAAATTGAGCCAGGATTCCTCGTTTCTTTGCGGACTCTGATGAGGGCGAGGCGCTAATAGGTTAAACATGGGATAGCTTAAATGCAGCATTCAATTATTGATTGGGTATAACCCATCAATAATTTTCCCACAGTACAGTCAAGCTACTCTCGAACCGCCCGAAGATTATCGGTTAGGGGGAGGGGGGGAATAAATTGGGTCGGTAATGTTACGCTTGTGTTGGGGAAACTGTGTTGACTGAATTTGGAAGGTGGTTAATCTTCCCGAAACAACCCAAACAAGGGAGCGAGAATCAATCCTAACCCAAAGCCACCAACATGTGCCCAGTAGGCAACTCCACCTGTTTGTACACTCATGTTGGCGGCTGTTTGCAGACTGGCAAGACCAGAGATTACATTTTGGATAATGAAGAAGCCAATCATAATCCATGCTGGAATTCTCAGTCTAGTGACGAAAAAACCCAAAAAGACTAAGGTCACAATTTTAACTTGAGGAAAGCGGAGAATGTATGCCGCTAGAACTCCAGCGATGGCACCGCTTGCCCCCAAAGAAGGAACCGTAGAAGTCATACTCACAAACCACTGACACAAAGCGGCGAAAACACCGCAGCTCAGATAAAAAATTAGATACTTCAAATGACCTAAGCGTTCTTCAATATTATTGCCAAAAATCCAGAGAAACAGCATATTTGAAATCAAATGCCACCAACCACCGTGTAAAAATTGTGACGTAATTAAGGTTGCCCATTCCGGCACTGGCTGATGGACTGGAATACCCGCAAAACTAGCGGTTAATTCTCTAGGGATGACTGCATACAGATGTAAAAACTGTTCTAACTGTCTATCTGATAATCTAAATTCATGAAGAAAAACTAAAACGTTGATGCCTATCAACCCGTAGTTGATATAGGGAGTGGTTCGTGTCGGGTTTTCGTCGTAGAGAGGAAACACAGGTGTTTTTCCTAATTTATCAGTTAACTGCAATACAGTTGATAGTTGATTGTTGTGAATAAAACTAACAACCAACACTCCAACTCTACTCCCTATTTTTACCGTTAAAAATAGTCTTCTCGAGGTTTATCGTTAATTAACTCTTACCAACTACCATGATTAGTAACTTTTCATCACCCGTTGCATATCGCGCTCATCTTGGCGTCGTTTTAGGGTTTCTCGTTTGTCGTGAAGCTTTTTACCTTTGCCAAGAGCTATACTGACTTTAACCAAGCCACGCTTCATGTACATTTTTAAAGGTACTAAGGTTAAACCTTGCTGTTCTACCTTGCCGATGAGCTTGCGTATTTCCTGACGATGCAGCAACAGCTTGCGAGTACGGCGCGGTTCGTGATTAAAGTATTGTCCGCTGGCATTGTAAGGTGAAATATGTATGTTGATCAGCCATGCTTCTCCTTCACGAATCAAAGCATACCCATCTTGGAGATTAACCTTACCCTGGCGGATTGACTTAACCTCTGTTCCCGTCAACTGAATTCCGGCTTCATAGGTTTCGAGAATTTCGTATAAATACCGGGCTTGCCGATTATCGCTGACAACTTTGTAACCGTCACTCTTTTCACTCATTGAAAATCTTACTTGTGTCAAATGTGTATATAGCAATCCTAGATGATTCGCGCTCCTTAGCATTTGCATAATAATCGCTAACTACTATATAGTTTTTCAATGAGGCATAAGTAACTTCCACAAGTTTTGCAGATCCTCAATCGAACTTCTGTAGTTTGGGGGTGATATTATAAAGGAAGGCAGCCATGAGTCACAGGCATTTAGCATATTTCATCACACATCAATAATACTACAAATATAGCAAGTTGAGAGGATGGGTATCTCATTGCTCTCCAGTTGAGTGACTTTAGAGGTAGACTAGTAGAATCGCGGAGGCAAGGATAAGACAGATGCGTGTGGCATTTTTGTTTAGCACAGCAGTTGCTTGCTTGGCAGCAATTGGGGGATACAGTCAAGCCGTTCAGTTACAAGATGGTACAGTCTATTTTGTCCAACCACCAAGTCTTGAGGGTGCGGAGACTACCTACAACGATACTTCTGTTTGGGGTGCTACGTACTATTTCACTATTAACCTACCCGAGAATGCTGGAGAACCTTTACAAATAGTCACAATTAACCAGCATGAGGGGGTAGATCGCATACACTTTAATCTAAAAAATACTGACGCTAGGGAAACAGGGGGTTCTAATAAAAAACATAAGTTGGCACTCCAAGACGTGACAAACGATCGCAAGACACGAACAATATCTCTCACATTTGATCCACCAGTGTCTCCAGGTAGAACTATCAAAATTGCCTTAAAACCCGAACAAAACCCAACGACTCCCGGTGTTTATCTATTTGGAGTCACAGCCTTTCCACCAGGTAAGAAACCTCATGGTCAATTTCTTGGTTACGGGAGGTTGCAATTTTACAGCCCTCACTACTAAGTATGAAGAAGACTGATATTATGGGCATATCTGACTCTATAAACGCAGATATGTATACTGAGAACGACGCATTCATCCACAAAAAACCGTCCTAAATAACAAAATTGGCAAATAGTACATATCAATGCAAGCCAGTCGCCTCATGCGTGCTGGCTTGCAAACCCACACCACACCTGATTGTGCGGAGCGCGAAGCTCGCCACAGGCATCGCGCTCTGCATAGAGTCTTGTGGTTTGCTCGCGTTGCCAGCGTTCTTCGCCGATACTTAAATGACTTTGGAAATGGCGATCGCCGCACTATACCAACTGAGCTAATTCCTCGTTAGGAAATTGGAGATTTCCCCTTTTACGATTCCATCTAAAATCCTCATCAATTCTATAATGATTTGCGCGTTAACGTTAAGCTTATTTGCTGGTTTTTTGGCTCGGAAATTGCTGATGGCTGTATAACCTACTGGGACTTGCTTACAGAAATTCACAACAAAAAAACTTAAGTTTGTCATTAACATATCAATCTTGCCTGGGTAAAACTTGGTCTAAAGGTTAAAATTATGGTCAACCTAGAGGAGGGACAGAAACTCTTGCACTTATCAGTAATAACATATCCCGTCGTGCAAGAGCCTGAAAAACTGGGCACCAACACTATAACC
>CAZZVG010000254.1:0-7512 GCA_964657295.1 Iningainema sp.
GTCACCCGAAGGGCGCTGGCTCCCCTACCCCTCTCCCAAGCACGTGTGTGAGGGGTGCCCGTCAGGGCGGGGTGAGGGCGTTTTGTATGTGACTAAAACGAGAACCGCTATAGGTAATGGGTTAGTTATGCGATTGCTCACGATGTCAGCACCTCATCAAGTTTAAATCTGTTCAACGGCGTAAATAACCGTTACCATATCAATGTATATGCGAGCAGCTGTGAATGCACGAATTATTCTAAGATCTAGAGCAATCGAGCACCAACAGAATAATGGCTAAAAACTTTAATAACAATTTAAGTCTAACTCAAGAAAGTCGCATAGCCCAGCCTATTTCTGAGTTTTACTCTATTTTTTCTCAAGAAGAAGTTTTAGGGATCATTCAGGCATTAGAAGTCAGACGAGAAATACCTTTAAAGTATTCTTACAAAGGTAGAGGCGCACAAATTTGGGATAATTTTTATCAAAAATACATTATTCCTAGATGGTATCGGACATCTAATGTGGAAATTGACCTTTTAAAGCAGAATTTTGAATACATTAATAGCAATACTCAAAATTGTCAGAAAGTCAATATTATAGATGTAGGCGCGGGCAATTCATACCCGGTCAAAGAATTTGTACGTAGATTTAATAAATTGGGTAAAATTCATAAATATGTTGCGTTAGATATAAGCGAAGAATTACTGAATTTATCCCAAACTAATTTTCAAAAGTGGTTTCCGCAAATCGAGTTTGCCAGTTCCACAATTGACATAGAAAATAGTTCTATTCCCGAAGTTTTGTTAAAAAACCAAGCCAACTCTGAAACTGATGATAATGCCAACATAATCTTACACTTAGGGGTGACAATTGGCAATCATCAAAATAGAACTAGAGTCCTCAAAAACTTTAGAGACAGCATGGTAAAGAACGATATTCTCGTGTTCACTATCGAAACTGGTTCTAACTCTGATTGGGATGGAAAAGTGAGAGGTGGTTGCAAGTATCATGCGGAACAAGTATATCAATGGATTAAAAACAATTTTGGGATTAAATCTGAAGATTGCGAACTTGTGAGAAAGTACGATCTAGAAACAGATAGTATAGTTGCCAATCTAAAAATCCATCACAGTTATACTCTAAATTTCACTTGTATGGGAATAAATAAGAATATTGATATCTCTGAAGGTGAAGAGATTACTATTTGGAGACATCATAAGTACGAAATACCCGAACTTATGCAAGAAATAGAACGTTGTGGACTACAACTCGTTCACTCTAGTACTGACAAATACTTATCACACGTTATGGTCTTTTGTCAGATCGTACCCGCGCTTTGAAAAGTTACTCTTAGGACTTCAACAAAAATACACGGAGACATGGCTACGGGGGCATCCCTTACCCCGCAACTACAGATCAATAGAGAAAATCCCAGCTTGGGGCGATCGCTCTGTTGCCGAAGCTGTTGATGCATAAACTGTGACGGTTTAGCCAACGTGCGAGCTTACATAATCTTACAGCAGTTTTCAGTTGTTTAGACTTGCGCCTTTGCGTGATACCATTTCACTCTAAAATTGATACAGATGAGGAAGCAGAGAGCAGTCAGGGGAAGAATTAGAAATATGTTATTTGTATCAAGACTTTCGTGAATTGGTATGAGACATTTATTCAGCCTAAATTTGACTACAAAGACGACGTAAACGCGGAACGTCTTGTCGTAAGACATCGTTTTGCAAGTCTATATTCGTCTGAAGATAATCCTTAACCAAATGACAACCGTAGGTGAAAAGCTTGTGTGAATCAAGAACACGATCTAAATCCCAGAGAATCACGGTTCTATCTTCACTTGCTGAGGCGATTGTCTTACCGTCGGGACTGAATGCAACTCCCCATATTGTCGCGTTATGATCGTCGAGAGTCGTCAGCAGTTTGCCGTCTGGCTGCCAAAGTTTTACAGTTCTGTCATTACCACCAGAAGCTATCATCTCACCGTTAGGGCTAAATGCAACTCCCCATACAGGAGCATTATGACCGTGAAAGGTAGTTAGTAAAGTCCCATTGCGCCTCCATAGTTTCACTGTCTTGTCTTCACTTGCGGTGGCAAAGATTTGACCGTTAGGACTAAAAGCGACTGCGGTCACAAAACCAGTATGACCGTGTATAGTAGTCAATAATATGCCATTTCGGCTCCATAGTTTCACTGTCTTGTCCCGACTTGTTGAGACAATCATCTGACTATCAGGACTAAAGGTGACTCCCCAAACCTCATTCGTATGACCCGGAAGAGTTGTGATCAAAGTACCATCTCGCCGCCAAAGTTTCACGGTTTTGTCATCACTTGCTGTCGCAATCATCTGGTTATCCGGGCTGAAAGCAACGGCGTTCACATAGTCCGTGTGACTGTTGAGGGTGGTTTGTAAGGTGCCCCTTCGGGGTGACGCTCCTTTGTCGCTACCGCTTACGCTAACACCAGTCGCCTGCGGAGGGATACCCTCCTGCAGCGCTGACTCACCATCGCGGTTCCAGAGTTTCACCGTATTGTCAACACTAGCCGTTGCAATTGTCTTACCATCAGGGCTGAATGCAACTCCCCAAATTGCTGCATTATGAGCATTGATCGTCATCTTCAACGTGCCGTCGCGCTTCCAGAGTTTTACCACACCGTCCTCACTTGCCGAAGCAATCGTTTGACTGTCAGGGCTGATGGCGACTGTAGTCACTCTTGATTTATGACCAATCAGGGTTGTTAGCAAGGTATGATTCCACTGCCAAAGTTTAACCGTTTTATCATCACTTGCTGAGGCAATTGTATCACCTTGTGGACTGAAGGCCACTCCCCAAATCGTCCCAGTATGACCATTTAGCGTCACAAGTTCTCTACCATCCTGCTGCCGCCAAAGTTTGATTGTCCGATCCCAACCTGAGGAAGCAATTGTCTGACTATCAGGGCTGAACGCTACTGCGTAAACTTCATCATGATGACCGTTGAGAGTTGAAAGCCTCGTGCCATCGCCCTTCCAGAGAGTGACCTTTTTATCCCAACTAGCCGTTGCAATTTTACTACCATTAGGGCTAAATGCAACTGCACTCACTTGAGCACTATGATTGAGAGTTTTCAACAACCGTCCGTCTGTGTTCCACAGTTTCACTGTCTTGTCCCAACTTGCCGAGGCAATTGTATGACCTTGTGGGCTAAATGCGAGGGAACTCACTTTGTCACCATGTCCAATCATTGTGTTTAGCAAAGTGCCATCGCGCTTCCAGAGTTTTACTGTATTGTCTCCACTCCCAGTGCCAATTGTCTGACCATCAGGACTAAACGCCACCGTGTAAACACTATCTTTATGACCGTGAAAGGTGGTCAATAAAGTGCCATCGCGCTTCCAGAGTTTTACTGTATTGTCTCCACTCCCTGTCGCGATCGCCTGACCGTCAGGACTAAACGCCACCGTGTAAACTTGCTCGCTATGACCGCTAAGTGTCGTCAGTAAAGTGCCATCCCGCTTCCAGAGTTTCGCTGTTTTGTCGGCACTTGCTGTAGCGATCGCCTGACCGTCAGGACTAAATGCCACCGTGTAAACTTTATCACTGTGTCCTGAAAGGCGGTTGTACTCGTCTGCCCCATAGATGGCGCGTTTTAGCACTGATTCTACTTCATTCTGAGTGTCTGCATCAACACTACCTAAAATTTGTAGTTTCTGTTTTGCACTCAGTGCCTCTATGAGTGCATCTAATCTATTATTTGAGGTAAATAGTGCTTGTGAGGATGTAGCGATCGCCTGGATTTCCCTAACTTGTGCTTTTTGCGATTGCCACCAAGCCATGCCAGCCAACGAGAGCGCTAACACTAAACCACCAATTAGCCCGCATATCGTAAATTGTTGCCTGCGCTTGTGCTTCTCAATCTCGCGATCGCGTAGTTCCAAGGATGTCTGAATAAAACTTCTTTCCTGAGAACTCAATTCCTCTAAACGATGAATCTGCCAATATTCCGCATCCGCTAAAGGTTTTCCTCGCAACAAAGCCCCTTCATCATGACTGCTATTTTCCCATTGCCGGATTGCCGCCCGCAACTGGTCTTGAGCGCGACGAAATTCACCATCTATTTGCATCCAGTACTCCAGGCGTCCCCAACTTCTGATCAGCGCCTCATGCACAATTTCTACCGTTTCGGAGGAGGTGGACTCGTCAAGGTTTGTCACCACCAAGCGCGTTGAAGCCAAGCGCGTTACCAAATCCCAGTTTTCTTCTTTCACCTCATTACGAGTCGCCAACCTGCGAGTTGCTTCTACACCTTCCCCCAAGCGCACCAATTGCATAAACACCCGTTGCGCCCTGAACCGATCCGCTTCATGTAAGTTTGCATATACGGACTCTGCGTGATTAGCCAGCGCTTCCTCCACTCCGCCAATTTCCTCGTAAGCCTGATGCGTCAGCCACCCACTCTGCTGTTTTGACCATAATTGAGTCAGGGCAAACTCTAACAACGGTAAACTTCCCAACTGTCCTTCTATATCATGAATGAGTTTATTCGTCAACTCATTTTCCAGACTCACCTGCATTTGTGCTGCTGGCTTTTCAATAGCAGAGTGCAATTCCTCACGACTCATCGGTGCCAAATTCAGAACTGCCCCCTGCAAAGCATCGCTGAAGGGACGGTAAGATAAAGCATATCCGTAAAAGTCAGCCCTTAAGGTGATGACGAGAGTAAACGCCGGAGTATAACGACAAGCAGTCAGCAATGCATCTAAGAAAGGCTGATGTTCAGACTCTGGAGTTTGAGTGTAGAGTTCCTCAAATTGATCGGCTATGAGTAGCAGTCGAGTGCCGGGGTTTTGCTGAACTAGGTTTTCGATAACTTTAGATAACGTTTGGGGTTCTCTCAAAGCGAACGCCAATTCCCTTTCTTCTCTCGACACAAGAGGTGCCATCGCTGCTGCCAAAGCTTTGATGGGATTGTTCCCCGGACGAAATGAGACAATTTGCCACTGCACAAAATTGTCTTGACGTAACAGAGGAATCAATCCAGCAAAAACTACACTCGACTTACCGCTACCACTGGCACCGACGACAGCCACCAACGGCTTTCTTTTCACCGCTGTCGCCAAATCCCGAGTAAACTTCTCTCGCCCAAAAAATAAGTGTGTATCTTCCTCTCGAAAGGCAAATAAACCCCGATAGGGACAAGGAGGTGTCCCCCCTAGTTTCAGCCAACTCGGCGGTTCTACTGCTGGATTAATACAAATTGCAGGCAACCAAGAAGCACCGGGAAAGTCATCCTCCAGTCCTTGGAGTTTTCTACGTGCTTGCTGCACTGCCAGGTATAAAGGAAGTCGCGAGAGCGCAAAAGCTTCCATAAAATGCTTAAAAAATTCCTCTGCCACAATGTTCGGCACTGGTTCCCGCATGACAATCACGGCAGGAATATTTAATTTTTCTAAAGCGATCGCCAATCCCAATCCATCACAGGAATTAAAAATCGCCAAGCGTAAACCTTTGTCAATTGCGGCTTTCAGAGCTTCCTCTAATTGTTCAATTGTCAGGCTATTATTTATTTTATTTTCATTAATATAAATCTTACCAATTTCACCGAGAGTTTGACTGTGTCCGGCAAAAAACAGGATATCCCAACCATCCGCATCCCAAAGTAGTGTGTTGAATTCCTGACGTGAAGGCTTGACAAGAAACACAACTTCTGAATCTTCTATACTTTGGAGAAATCTGATTTCTGCCTCCAAGTTGATGCCTTGGCTGTTGCCGAGAATCGCCAAGATTCTGACTTTGTTTCGGGAGATTTTTGGTGGATTTAGAGGTTTATACTCAGACAGAGAAAGAGCTGCTTCTGCTAGAGGATAATCCCGATAGAAATCGCAGCGATGCCAAGGTAGTCGTCGCATCAAGTCATCGTTGGTTTCCATCACAATGCGAATTTCTGCAGCTGGGTCGAGTTGCGATCGCATTTGCCGACTAATATTGAGAAACCCCTCAGACTTCAGCCAATGATTCATGCCTTCTTGTAAATTTTGGCACACTTCATTAAAACTACTCTCAGAGACGTTTGTGATAGATCCATCATCAATTTCCAGTTCATCATCATCTACCATTGATGAGTGACGTAGATGTTTGCGATCGCACAAAGCTTGATAAATTGACTGCCAATTTCTGTAGAGTTGAATCAGTTCTGGTGCTGGAGGTAAGCTGCCAATAAATTGCTGTCTTTGGGGACGATTTGCTGCCCACAGTTGAACGGTTAACTTAGGAAAACCATTGTGCGGATCGCCACTTCCTGGATTAATGACAACTGTGTTGCTCATGAATGAAGATGCACGGAATTTTGCAAGTATAATGCAATCTACAAACTTAAGTGATAACGTTTCGCATTCTTTCCACAAAAAAACTTCATCGTTCAAAGCCAAACGCTAAAAATCCACCATCAACTGCGATGCACTGCCCTGTAATGTAAGTTGCTGTTGGCATACAAAGAAAAGCTACCAAACCTGCAACTTCCTCTGGTTCACCGATTCGCTTCATAGGTGTACGCGATATCACAGGATTCAAAACATCTGGATTGCTTAAGAACGGTTCAGTAAGTGGGGTAGAAATAAACCAGGGAGCAACAGTGTTGACCCGAATACCATCACTTGCCCATTCCACCGCGAGATAACGAGTGAGTTGGACAATCGCCGCCTTAGTCATTGCATAGGGTGCGCCAGTCCCAACCGAAGTCAGTCCAGCAACTGAACCTATATTAACAATACTACTACGACCTCCAGTTTTTAGCAATGGGTATGCCAGTCGGCACATTTCAAATAGAGAGGTCAGGTTTGTTTGGAAGAGCGAAGTATACTCATCTTCAGTATAGTCCTGTGTCTTCTTCCGAATATTAGTACCGACATTATTCACCAGGATATCCAATCCTCCCATATCTTGCACCCCTTCCCAAATTGCTTGACGACCATCAGATGTTGTCACATCTGCCGCAACTCCATGAACTTTCCATCCTTGACTCCGCCATTCCGCCAACTTTTGCTTGACTATTTCTTCATTCCGTGCTACAACCGTTACCTCTGCATTCAGTGAAAGAAACTCTTGGGCGATCGCTCCTCCAATTCCCTTCGTTCCTCCAGTAATTAAGGCTTTTTTACCAGTCAGTGTCCAACGCTGATTGTCCATTATGTTTTTCCTCACAAATTTATATTTTAGATCCCTATTAATGCAACTCTGGTATTTATGGGATATTATACTAGCAACCACTATTTTCCAAATAAGAATAAGGAATATGCAAGCCTACAAACTAAATACAACAATTGATGAATCAGGTCATTTAGTTATTAACGAACCTCTTAATATTGCTCCTGGTAAGGTGGAAATCATTATTTTGCAATCAAAACCATCTGTGGAAACTTCTACAGAAACTCAACCGCAGCCTACAAAGCAAAAAAGAGTAGTAGAATGCCCTATCCCCATTTTGAAAGAGTGGTTAGAAAACACAGAACCAACTCCTTCAAACTTTGCTCCGGAGCAAGCAAA